>NZ_CAUPYC010000031.1:0-44850 GCF_963515335.1 uncultured Paenibacillus sp.
TTACACCACTAGAACCTGAATCTAGCGCGTCTGCCAATTCCGCCACGACCGCATGTGTACGGCGAACAAAAATTAGGATACCATGTTGCGCATTGCGAGTCAAGTGCCATAATGTGCTAATTGCCATAATGTGCTAATGCGAAAATGCCATAATGTGAGACTGTTTGCCGATGCCGCAATTACGGTGTCAAAAGCTTCATGGCTCCCGGTAACAGAGTGCTCATCGGAAAAAAACGAAAAAGGGTTTCAGCCGGTGAGCTGAAACCCTTGTTAATTGTAAAGTTGGTGCGGTCGAGAGGACTCGAACCTCCACGGCTGTTACACCACTAGAACCTGAATCTAGCGCGTCTGCCAATTCCGCCACGACCGCATGCTTTGCAGCAACGTTACCCATATTAGCACGCGGCGAGCGGATAAGTCAAGGGTAGCAGAGAAGTAAAAATATTCAGTGAACTCGCTTGGACCGGTGTCCGCGCGCTACTCCGCGGTGATCTGATAATACCGGATGCCGTCAGCGATCGCCTCAGCGATTCGCTGCTGCTCCCTCGGATCGGTCAGGTCGTTCCGGTCCCGCTCATGGCTCAGAAAGCCGGTCTCCACGATGACGGCCGGGCTTTGCACGCGCCGCAGCAAATAATACGGCTTACCTAGCTTGGGCTCGCGGGTCATCCCCTGCTTGCGGTTAAGCGAATCTTGAATGAAGGAAGCGAGAAGGGCGCTCCGGCCTTCATTCTGGTGCAGCACAAGCGGCCCGTGCGCCGAATGGTTCGAGGACCAGTTGACGTGCAGGCTGACGAACAGCCGCACCGGTATTTCATCGGCAAGCTGCCGCCTCTGCGACAAGTCCTTGCGATGGCGGGAACGCGTGATATGCCAGCGGTTGTCGTCGCTGAGCGCGTAATCGCCGCTGCGGTTCATCACGGCGACGATGCCGCGGCTTCCCAGCATCAGATACAGCCGCTTGGCGATTGCCAGATTAATGTCCTTCTCCAGAATGCCGCCGTCAGAGGCGCCGCCGTCGATGCCGCCGTGGCCGACATCGATGAGAACCTCGGCTTCCGGGAGCGAGCGCTCGTATCGGGGAGCCGCAACCCCGGCACCGGTCGACGTGTGTAAGGCGGTCAGGAAAGCGGCGGCCGCGCACATTGCGCGCAGCCGGCCGCGGAGCTTTTTGCCGTAAGGCTCCATCCTCGTCCCCTCCGTTGCTGTTTGTTGCGGTTAGGGTGCGCAGTTCTTACAGTTTTATACAGGTTTAAGCATGGAATTCGGTGGGCACAATGTAACTACTTAGTGTGTGACGGTTTGCGATCGGGGAGGGGACGAAAAATGGCGGTGAAGGACGGAAAGGAATATGTATCGTTCATGGCGAAGCGGTTCGTTGCTTATATGGAGACGCCGACGGAGGAAAGACGCCGCATGCGAACCGAAGCGAAGTCTCGGCGTGAGCCGTGGCTGGCCAAATGGTTCGGATGGGCGCCGTACGGGATCGTTATGTGGCTGCAAGCCCGAAAAGCGCGCAAGGAGAGGACCCGCGCGGCTTCGGTCATCAAGGAACGGGATATGCGTCAGTCATAGATACTTGCGTGCAGCTGAACGTCCCGGAACGGCGTATAGCGCGCTACCCGGTCATCCACCGCGACGTAGCTCTCTCCGTTATCCCATTCATGCAGGCCGACGACCGGCAGCACGCTGAGCCATTGCCCGTCGAATTTCTCGGCCGCCAGGCGAAGCTGCTTTCCCGCTTTAAGCTTGCTTTGCAGCAGCTTGTCGCCGCTCGGCCCCTTGAGCTTCAAAGGCTGCTTCGTGAGCCACGGCAAACGCTCGTAAGGATCGAATGAGCTGATTTCAAGCGCGCGAGCGACGGCTTTCTGCGACCGGCCTGGGCTAGCGGAAGGACCGGCTTTGGCGCGGGATTTCTCCGCCTGGAGAACGGCAGCCCGCCACTGCTCGTCGGAAATGGGCAGTTCCTCGCCGTTGTACGCGTCCATATAGACGGCGGGCCGCTCCTGTCCCGGAAACGAAATGCGCCAAGCCGCCAGCATCGAATGGATGTAAAGCCTTTCCGCCCGGAAAGGCTTTTTGCCGATGGCTGGAGGAGTTTCCAGATTGGCCAGGCCTTGTCTGAGGACGGCTGGGGAGAAAGGGTGCCCGGCCGCGCCGTATTCGCTCAGCCGGTATCCGCCCGTTTCTACGGCGTGGATAATCATATAGCCTACGCTGCGTTCAGCGGCATGGAAAGTGACGAGCCAGCCGTGGGTTCCGGGGCCGAGCGCGGAGATGCGCCTTTCGGCTTGCGGGAGAGCCTGAAAGCCCGGCTTCCGCGACAGCGCCGCCGCCCAGACGTCGATTTGGGCGTCCAGGTCGGCAGGCACTTCGGACCCGTTTGCCGAGGCCGTGTCATAGATGGAGGGAGCTGCGCACAAGAGCAGGAGCAGCGCAGCGAAATAAGGCAGCCATTTTCGCATCGTCGGTTCTCCCTTCGTAGTCCGGGTATCCGGGTAAGTATGGGTGTTAACGTCATTGCGTTTGTTCCATTGTAGCGGACAAGCCGTGCGAAGACTGTTGCTGTCTGTCGGGCCGATGCGGCCGCGCCGCCGATGTTTTTGGCGATTTCGGGCGAACTTTACCGCGGCGGTGACGCGGCCGTCTACTCGATGCCCGCCAAATGAAAGACGCCGCAGTTGATGACGGATGCCGTTACGCGAGGCTGCAGCTGCCAGACGATCTCCGCCTTGCGGTTCTCGTATTGCCGCGAGATTGCCTCGCGCTGCTCTTCCTCCGCATGCTTCAGCATCGGCTCATAATAAGCGCCGAGCTGCCGAAGCTCGTCGGCAAGCCGCGCCGCGGCTTCCTCGGCCCAGCCGTAATCGTAATGCTTAAGCCTGCGCTCGAGCGCGGCTTCCGCGATCGCCGCGGCCTTCCCGAGCGTCAACCCGCTTTTGGCGACATGCACATTGGGCGGCAGCCTTGGCGTCATGCGAAGCCCAAGCAGCCGGTCGTAGAAACGGTCGACACATACGCCCGTAGCAAGCGAAACGCCGTACGAATGGAGTTCTTCCCGTTTGCGGTCGCATTCGAAGCCGACCTTGACGTTGATGCCGAGCCAAGGGGTGTAGGCGGCCGAATCGAACGGATGGGCGGCCTTCGCATCCGGCTGCTGGAACAGGTACACGAATTTGCCGTTCTGGCGGACGGTGTCGAACAGCTGATTCATCCGGCCGGAGCCGTAGTACAGGTTCTCGCGGGGCATCCGCGCTCCGATCGCCGAGGCGTTCACATGGCCGAACGAACGGATGAGCGCGGCGTTGACGCCCGTCTCGACGGAATCGGGGCCCGGCTGCTGTTGCTGCGGCGGGACGGAGACGGCTTCGATCTCCTCGTATTTGGCCGCGTCCGTCACAAACAGAAAGGACATCGTTTCCGGCTCCGCTCCGACTCTGTCCACGAAGCTCCAGTAGTACGGCCGGTTCGTCAGCGCCCGGTCCGCGGCGGGCGAGAGCTTGACCTTGAAATGCGCGGGGGACCGCTCCAGGACCGCGCAGCCGGTGGCCTCGAGATACCGTTCGACGAATTTATGGACCTGCTTCGCGTTCACGGCCGCACCTCCACGGTTCCGCCCAGACCGTCCAGAATGGCGCCGATCGGAGGAGTGCCCGCCTTGCGGGCCTCCATCTGCGCTTCGGTGCGAATCCGGTTGATCGACTTGCCCAGCGTATCGATCCGGCTGCGCAGCTCGCCGTCGCCGGCGGACTCCAGCAGCATTTTGGCAAGCCGCTGCTCGAGCGGCTGCTCCTCTTTTTCCAAACGTTCCATAATATCGTCCAGCTCGCCGATGACAAGCTCGAACAGGTTGATTTTCTCGTGCAGCAAATGAACGATGTGCTCCTCGATCGTGCCGAGCGTGCACAGGTTGTAGATCTTGACGTCGTTCTGCTGTCCGAGCCGGTGGACGCGTCCGATCCGCTGCTCGACCCGCATCGGGTTCCAGGGCAGGTCGAAGTTGATCATATGGTGGCAGAACTGCAGGTTGATGCCCTCGCCGCCGGCTTCCGTCGCGATCAGCACCTGCGCCCGGCCGCGGAACAGGTCCATCATCCAATCCTTTTTGCCGCGGTTCATGCCCCCCCGGTACGGTACGGCCTGAATGCCGTGCTGCTTGAAGAACTGGAGCAGATATTCCTGCGAAGCCCGGTATTCGGTGAACACGATCACCTTCTCGTCGTTCATGCCGCGGATCAGCTCGAGCGCTTTCTCGCCTTTCGAGTTCGACTTGATCTGCTTGATGACGTTGACGAGCTCCCATATTTTCGCCCGGACCGGAGAGTCCTCGGCGGTTTTTTTGAACAGATTGACAAGCGTGAGAAAAACGGCGTCCCGGCTGCTGCATACCTCGCGCTGGAGGGTGACGAGCGAGAGGGCGCTCGTCAGGTCGCCGCCGCTTTCTTCATAGCGCTCGCGCACGAAGGAGGTGACGGCGTCGTAGAGGTTTTTTTCCTCCTGGGACAATTCCACGGTGACGTTGCGCACGATCCGCTTCGTGAAGCTGATGCCGCCGTCGCCGCGCCGGTTCCGGATCATCACGCCGGAGAGCGCCTGCTGCAGCCGGTCCTCGTTCTTCGGCAGCCGCTTGTCGACGACGAAGTTGGCCGCGAATTCGCTTTGGCCGCCGAGCTGGCCGGGCTTGAGCAGGGTGATCAGGTTGTAGAGCTCGTCCAGATCGTTCTGCACCGGGGTGGCGGTGAGGAGCAGGCAATATTTTTTGCGCAGCTGCTGCACGAATTGGTAGTTGGTCGTCTTCTTGTTCTTCAGCTTGTGCGCCTCATCGATGATCAGCATGTCGTAGTCGCTGTTCAGCAGATAGTCGCGGTGCTGCTCGCGCTTGGCGGTGTCGATCGAGGCGACGACGATGTCGTTCTGCCAGCTGTAGTGCTTGCGCTGGGCGGTGGCCGGGATGCCGAATTTCTGGTTCAGCTCCCGCACCCACTGCAGCACCAGCGAGGCGGGCACCAGAATCAGCACCTTGCGGACGAGGCCGCGCACGAGGTATTCTTTCAGTACGAGACCGGCCTCGATCGTCTTGCCAAGTCCGACCTCGTCGGCCAGAATGGCGCGTCCGCCCATCTCATGCAGCACCTTGCGCGCGGTCGCGATCTGATGCTCCATCGGCTCGAACGCGGGAAGAGAGCGCATGCACTGCAGCTCGTCGAAGCTCGTGACAAGCTTGGCCTGCTCGGCTTCCACCGTCAGCTGAAAAAGCGTCCAGTCGTCCCAGGGCCCGTTGCGGAGGGTACGGTTCTGCAGCTCGTCGAGCCATGCGCGATCGAATTGAAGCGTTGCATGCGGATGGAGCTTTTTGCCCGGTTTCGGCTGTTCGGATGGGTTGGCACCGTCGGTCGGCAGCATAAGGGCTCCTTTCCAAGCCAAAAGTTGGATTATGGTATAGTATTGCCCTTCGTAGTAAGATTAATAAGCGGGGCGTGGCGGATGATGATGCGGAAGACGGCGGGGCTTGAAGATAAGGCGTTTCGTGAAAACGCAATCGGATGAGTTGTCGAAAAATGTGGAATTGAGGAAATGTGCGAAAAGGACAGCGAGTGCGCGTTCGGCTTCGATAACGGGAGCTTGAACGTTATTTTTTTGTGAATCCGGCTATGGTGTTACAATATATAGTGTAGTAAAATGGTGTTTGTACACCATATGTTGTGGTTATATTTTACATAAGCTTAGAGTGACAGGCTGCCGACTAGTGCGCGTTACAGCCAATTTGATGGGAGGCGTTGCAGTGGAAACGACAAAGAAAAGCCGGCTGGAAGGGCTGAGCGAGAAAATCTTTTTGGACCGGTATGCCTGGAAAAATGCGGATACGTCCGGCACGAAGGTCGGAGACGTGGTGCTGGCGCTGACGAAGGACGACCCGAAATTCCCCGCCAAGGAAGTCGGGGAAGTGATTGAGCGGAACGGCAGTACGGTGAAGGTGAGAACCCGCGGCGGCGACGTCGTCGAGACGTCCGTCGAGAAGCTGACGCTGACGATCGAGAAGACGCCGGAGGAAATGTGGGACCGCCTCGCGGCCGCCATGGCCTCCGTGGAAGATACGAGTGAGAAAAAGAAGCAGTGGACCGAGCGGTTCCGTTATATATTGGACGATTGGAAGCTGGTGCCCGGCGGCCGGATTGCGGCGGGCGCGGGAACGAGCGAGGAGCTGACGCTGTTCAACTGCTACGTCATTCCGTCGCCGAAGGACAGCCGAGGCGGCATCATGAACACGCTGAACGAGATGACCGAAATTATGGCCCGCGGCGGCGGGGTAGGCATCAACCTGTCATCGCTTCGGCCGCGCCGCGCGGTCGTCGCAGGCGTGAACGGATCGTCGAGCGGGGCGGTATCGTGGGGCGGGCTTTTCAGCTACACAACGGGCTTGATCGAGCAGGGCGGCAGCCGGCGCGGCGCGCTGATGCTGATGATCAACGACTGGCACCCGGACCTGATCGATTTCATCACCGTCAAGCAGACGGCGGGGGCCGTAACGAACGCGAACCTGTCGGTATGCGTCAGCAACGACTTCATGCGCGCGGTGAAGGAGGATCTCGAATGGGATCTCGTCTTTCCGGACACGAAGGATCCCCAGTACAACGAGATTTGGGACGGCGACATGGAGAAATGGCGCTCGCTCGGCAAGAAGGTCGTCCATTACAAGACGGTCCAGGCGCGCGAGGTATGGCACATGATCATCGAATCGGCGTGGAAGTCGGCGGAGCCGGGCGTCGTGTTCATGGAGTACTACAATCAAATGTCGAACAGCTGGTATTTCAATCCGATTATTTGCACGAATCCGTGTGGGGAACAGGGGCTCCCAGGGTGGGGCGTTTGCAACTTGTCTGCGATGAACCTATCCAAGTTCTACGACGCCGAGAACAACGACGTCGCTTGGGACGAATTGTCCAAAGTAACGCGCTGGTCGGTGCGGTTTCTGGATAACGTCATCGACAAGACGCCGTATCATTTTGAAGAAAACCGGAAGAACCAGCAAGCGGAGCGCCGCGTCGGCCTCGGCACGATGGGTCTGGCGGAGCTGATGATCAAGCTGGGCATCCGTTACGGCAGCCCGGAATCGCTGGAATTCCTCGATAAGCTGTACGGCTTCATCGCAAAGGAATCGTATCTCGCTTCTACCGAAATTGCGGCTGAGAAGGGCTCGTTCCCTGAGTTCATCGCCGACAAGTTCCTTGAGAGCGGGTTTATGAAAAATATGGCCGCCGTTTATCCGGAGGTTACCGAAGCGGTCGCCAAGCGCGGTATGCGCAACGTTACGGTTATTACCCAGGCGCCTACGGGCAGCACGGGTACGATGGTCGGCACGTCGACCGGTATCGAGCCGTATTTCGCTTTCGAATATTACCGTCAAAGCCGCCTCGGCTTCGACAAGCAGTACGTGCCGATCGCGCAGGAGTGGAAGGACGCGAATCCCGGCCAGGATCTGCCGGATTGCTTCGTAACGTCGATGGATCTGTCTGCCGAAGATCACATTCGTGTGCAAGCGGCGATCCAGCGCTGGGTCGACAGCTCGATCTCGAAGACGGCTAATGCTCCGGCGGACTTCACCGTCGAAGAGACGAAGCGCCTGTATGAGCTCGCCTTCGACCTCGGCTGCAAAGGCGTAACGATCTACCGCGACGGCAGCCGCGACGTGCAGGTATTGTCCACGAAGAAGGACGAAGAAGTGAAGGCTGAGGCAGGAGCGGCAGCGGGTGCTCCAGTTGCGGAGGGTGACGAAGAGGCGGTAGGCGCATTGAACGCCACGTTGAACGCCGGCGTATCCAAGCAAGAGGAGCAGGTGTTCGACAAGCAGTACAAACGCCGTCCGTCCGTATTGCGCGGCGCCACGTACAAGCTGAACACGCCGTTCGGCATGGCGTACATCACGATCAACGACATCGACGGCACGCCGGGCGAAATTTTTCTGAACGTCGGCAAAGCCGGCTCGGACGTGTTCGCCATGGCGGAAGCGCTCGGCCGCGTCTGCTCGCTGTTCCTCCGCTACGGCGACCACGGCAGCAAAGTGAAGCTGCTTGTTAAGCACCTGAAAGGCATCGGCGGCTCCGGCGCAATCGGCTTCGGCGCCAACCGCGTCGAATCAATCGCCGACGCCGTCGCGAAATCGTTGGAAATGCATGTGGCGGCCAATGAGGAAGCGGAGCATGCGCACGGTCATGTGCCGCCGATTGCGGCTACACTGGAATCGGCCGCGTCGGTCGTTACCGGCGGCGGGTTCGCGGCAGGCAAGTCGGGCCCGGTCACATCGCTGGACCTGTGCCCGTCCTGCGGCTCGGCCTCGCTGCTGAACGTGGAAGGCTGCAAGACCTGCACCAGCTGCGGCTATAGCAAGTGTTCGTAAGAGGGAGGGGCTTCGGCCCCTCTTTTGTGCGCTTGGCAGCGCATCGACTAAGGAGTGAATGTCTCCAGCACACCGCGAGGTGGCGGAAGTGCATAGCTGAACAGCAGTAAGAATTCTGCTGTAACATCATTAACGGAAAATGTCCACATTTGACCACAATGAGTGGTCAAATTGTGGTCAAACAATTTATCTTGATTAACCCCTGCCATAACCATTACCCCGAAAGTTGTTTAACGAGTGCATAAACCTCTTACGAGATTTTCCTACACATCTGTTAATAATTTTCAAAATTTCGCCTGAATTTCTTTTAAAAACATATCGGCAGCAGCCGAAAAGACCTGATGCTTTTTCCAAACAATATTTAAGTCAGTTTCAAGTCTTGGCTCTAGCGGTCTAAAACAAAGGTTACTATCACTAGACGTATTCACTATTTTATCAAGAGTTATTGCATAACCAATGCCTTCTTCAACCATAATGGCAGCATTATATGCAAGATTGTAAGTAGTCACGACGTTTAATTTATCAAAATCTTCACCAAACCAATCCGCAAATTCATTTTTAGAAAATGTCTGCTTCATAGCCTGTCGTGAACAGATTAGCGGAACATTTATTAAATCTGCTGCTTGAATGGTATCTTTGAAAGCAAGAGGACTGTCTTTCCTCATAACAACGCCCCAAACATCCTTGGCTGGGATATTGATATAATTGTATTTTGATAAATCAGCCGGTTGAATTAAAACACCAAAGTCAAGCAGTCCCTTGTCAAGCCGTTCAGTCACATCATCTTCGTTTCCGCTGTAGAGGTGATACCGTATATTTGGATAACTTAACTGTAAGTCTCTTACTACCCGTGCAATCTGTTTCATGGCGTCTGTTTCCCCGCCGCCTATATAAACATCACCGCTTATTGTTTCTTCCATGGATCTAAATTCTGCCTCTAATTTATCGACCATATCAACGATTTCTTCTGCTCTTTTTCTTAAGAGCATTCCTTCATCTGTGAGAATGATACTGTGACTGCTGCGAATAAATAGTTTTTTTCCTAACTCTTGTTCAAGATCTTTTAATTGTCTAGACAAGGTTGGCTGTGTAACATGCAAAAAATCAGCAGCACCCGTAATGCTTCCTTCTCTTGCAACAGTAAGAAAATAACGCAAAACTCTAACTTCCATCTATACTTCTCCTTTATGTTTTACAATACACGTTTCAGAAATGCTCATCAAGCATATCTTGATATAAGATATGAGTATTTGATATACACAAAAAGCACGCTAAAATAAATAACAAAGCTTGAGTCTTGCGAATTTCACTTGAAAGAGGTTCAAATGGGCAGACCAGTAGTGTAAACGGGTATTTCGAATTCAGGCAGACAGCTTGAGTTGCTGAAGGATGTCGAAAAGAGGCTTCTTCTCGAGGGCCTGCTGATACACATAGACGATGATCTGCCCAAAGTACTCTTCTCGAATGCGGCGCACCACATCACCAAGCGTTAACCCGGCTTGCTGCTCCATCCACTCCTGTCGCTGGGACTCCAGGAAGTTTTGCGTTAGGAACTGGATGGCCCAAAAACGTTGGATGCCTGTAAACGAAAGCAACTGGTATTGGTCGAAGCCCAGCAACTCCTTCAAGTACCTGTATCCCGTCTCGATGTTCCAGCGCACGTGATAGTATCTCTGGATCGTGACGAGATCCAAAGACAGATCTGTACACAGGAGACAAACCTGTGGCTTGCTCGAAGCGATATACTCGTCCTTCCAGGACAGCAGCAGCTTGACGTTTTCGATTTCGCTGACAGGCCCTTCGTAGGGGTACACCCAGTACGTCCCTTGACCCTCCACCGTAACGGAGTGGAGGTCAGATTTTCGGATGTACTGCATCGCGAAATCATCCATCGGAATCGATACCCCTGCCGGACGAATCCGGCGATTGGTCTTGACCGCAGCAATAACATGAAATCCTTTGCGGTTGCAGGCGTTAATGACTTTTTCGCTGGTGTACCAGCTGTCCATGAGGACGTAAACACGCTCGTCATCTTGGGCCGGAAAAGCCTCGATCATCTCTAACGCCAAGTCATTCTTACTCTTGAAAGGCAGTCGTTGAGCCTGGCAATACGCTTCTTGATAATATGGGCGATAATCCCATGCATAGGAGCAGCCGGTTGCGACCACATGAGCGGTAACCAGACAATGGCACCAGACCGACTTTCCGGCTTCATGAGAATACTGGAAACTGAGCGCCTCCATTTTCTTGGTTGATTTGTCCTTTTTGCAACACGTGTCGTCGACGATTAGAAACACGAGCTTCCGGTCTTCCCTGTTCTTAGCCTGTTTGGCATGAATCCGATCCATGACCATCTGCATCCGTCGGCGCTGCATCCGATTGACGCACCAGGGAGAATGATTCAGGAAATTCGTTGTGCTACTCAGATGACGGTTGCCCTTTGCAGCGTGCTGAATTTGAGTGATATTCTTTCGTCCGGCACAGAGAATGATGCCATGAACGAGAGTGAACAGATGACCGAGCTGCGGTTTGGAAAATTCCAATTTCAGAGCCAAAATAAACTTGACGATAGGCAGGTAGAGGGATACCATAAGATTGGGACAACCCCTTTATCTTGGAAATTTGGTCTGGTAACCAGAATTTCTCCCATAAAGGTTCGTTGTCCTTCTTTTATTCCGTTAGTCGACAAAGGTTCTAATATCTTGACGTTAACCAAGTCTGCTCGACAGCGAGATTTTTGCAACACTCAAGCGTGTTATTGATTGCACGTGTCGTTCCGGCCTTTTTCCATCCTGTTTATGTTTCATTGGCATTTACCGTCGCAGCGGCGTCCGTCGGCAAGGAAGAAGCTTCGAAGGCAGTGGCCAAAGTATTCATTGGCGTGTCTGCGGGGATGGTGCTTGGCGTACCGGTCTCGAGTTTGATTGCCACCTCCACTTCGCTTGCCCATGCGATGTTGTTCTTTGCTGCCGTGACGACAGTCGCATTCGTCGCGACACTCCTGTTCGTACCGTCGATGCCTGTTGCGGAAAGGCTCTCTTACGGCACGCAATTGCGCGTATTAAGGAGATCCGTGACCTGGCTTTCCATTGCCGGTGTAATTTTCATGAACGGAGCCGTATTCGGGGTGTACAGTTACCTTGCCGAGTATCTGAAGACCGTGACGAATTATGCCTGGAACACAATCAGTTTGATGTTATTCGTATATGGTGCGGCCAACATAGTTGGAAACATGGTTGCAGGGAAGCTGCTGGCTAATCATGCATTAAGAACGGTAATGTTATATCCGTTTGCAATGCTGGCAGTGTACATCATGCTTTTCATCATGGGGCAATTCAGTGTGCCAATGGCCTTCATTATATTGATTTGGGGGATATTGGGCGGCATAGGAGGCAACATCACTCAATATTGGATTGTGTCTGCAGCGCCAGAGGCTCCCGAATTCGCGAATGGCATCTTTCTGACATCCGCCAACTTGGGAACAACGATTGGTGCAGCTGTAGGCGGACTATTCATATCAGGAATAAGTACGCAATACGTCGTACTTGGGGGAATCTTGTTCCTGATTTTAAGCATCGCGACGGTTTATCCAAGAATTTCTATGTATGGTCGATTGGAGGATTCCAAAGTTGCAGGATAAGCAAGCAGCTCTTGTCACAGGCGCGAATCGGGGAATCGGATATGAACTGGTCAAACAATTGGCTGAAATGGGATTCAAGGTCATTTTGGCAAGCAGGGATCCGAAGAAGGGGTCTGAAGCAGCGCAACGACTTGCCGACTCCGGATTGGATGTTTCGTTCGTGGACATGGATGTCACCGATCAAGAAAGCATCCGTCAGGCAGCAATGACCGTCACCGAGACCGCTCCCCGATTGGATGTATTGATTAACAACGCGGGCGTATATTTAGATGGGAATGCCAAGTTATTGACCATGGATCCTGCGATTCTGGAGCGAACGATGTCCACGAATTTCTTCGGCGTTTACCATGTCATGCGTTCATTTATGCCGCTCATGGAAAAGCGGGGATATGGTAGGATCATCAATGTTTCCTCGGAATATGGAGCCATGAACGCCATGTCGTCCCCTGGAGTGGGTGCATACAAGATCTCCAAACTTGCAATGAATGCATTGACCCGACTGGCAGCTGCGGAAGTCAGAGGAGATATCAAAATTTATGCAGTCGATCCAGGCTGGGTAAGCTCGGATATGGGGGGACCCTCTGCTCCGAGAACGCCGAAACGAGCTGCCGAGTTGATCCTCGAATTAGTGAAGATGGGATCGGAAGGGCCTCGTGGAGGGTTCTTCAGGAATGGCAAACCAATCGATTGGTAAAAGCTTGGTGCGGATCACCGACAACTTTGCGAGAGAAATTGAAGATCGGTGCCCTGAATTTTGAGGGCCCTTCTTTCTCTCGCTCGCGGAACTGTTCATTCTTCCGAACAAAAGATCCAATACAAGGAGAATTCGAAGAGATAGAAAGAACGTTCCCCTTCTGGGACCCGAATCTGTTTGTGGATGATGACGGCAAAGTTTATTTCTACTGGGGGTGTTCCAATGATAAACCCATTTACGGGGTTGAATTAAATCCGGAGGATATGAAACCGAAAGGCGAGCCGGTCGCCTTGATTTTCGGCAACCCATCCGTCATTGGCTATGAAAGAAATTGTGATGGGGTTTTTGTATCGGACAATCCGCTCGGGCCATTTACACTGGCTAAAAATAACCCTTACTCGTATAAGCCGGGCGGTTTTATACCAGGCGCCGGTCATGGATCGACGATGGAGGATCGGCACGGGAATGTTTGGCACGCCGCGACGATGCGAATCAGTGTAAATCACGTATTTGAAAGGCGATTGGGGTTATGGCCCGCCGGCTTTGATCAAGATGGGGAATTATTCTGCAACCAGCGATATGGCGACTGGCCGATGAAGATCGAACAGGCCAGAATGAACCCATGGGAAAATCCTCAGTGGATGCTTCTTTCTTATAATAAGCCGGCTAATGCGTCCTCCTTCGAAGAGGGTAAAGATCCGTCGAAGGCCACAGATGAAAACGTTCAGACATGGTGGAGAGCAGCATCCCATTTGTCCGAAGAACGTGCTTTGGGGTTTTGCACCGGATAAACTGTATCACAGTTATATGGTTTTGGGAAGCAACGAAGTAAATATAGGCGCATTGGTCAAAGGCCAACCGGTATTTGTGCGGGTTGATGTATTTAACGAAAAGGGAATTACCGAAGGAGAAGTATTCGAAGTGACCCGTATCAAGAAAACGAGATGAGCGTATGATCGGCATATGGGACGCTTTAATAATTTCGTTGTAAGGCCGTTTGAAGGTACACATTCTGATTCAGCTTCTCGGACATGTACGCGACTGACTACGCACCGATGTTCACCGCCGTCATGATCGCAACGATCCTGAGGATCACTCCGTTCGCGATCTTAAACAAGCGCGTTCTCGTCGGAATGACGGAAGGCGCGGTCAAGGGATAACACGGATGATTGGTTCAGGCAAAGCCGCGATGAAAGATCGCGGCTTTTTAGCCGGTGAAAGTCCGGTCAAAGTAAAAGCAATCCGCCTCTTAACTGACGGGTAGCAAGCGGAGAGATTCTAAGGTTAAAGCCCCGTGACACGATGTACTGGATTGAAGATAGATTGTTCGGAGGGGCGATTTTATCAATAGCCAGATTGAAGGAGGATGCAATCCGTTGTGGTTGGCGACCCATATCTAAACTCGATGATCAGCACACGAGCCCGTTCTGCGACAGTCAAGGTTGCACCGCGTGAAACGAACTCCTGATATAACCCAATCCATTTGCATGAAGAAAGGAACCGTGAATTTTTTATGTCATATATTCAAGGGAAAGTTGTCATTATTATGGGCCATCAAGTGGAATTGGTGAAGCAACGACCAAGAAACTTGCGCAAGAAGGAGCAAAATTAGTCATTGCGGCTCGACGCGAAGATCGCTTGAAGGCTCTTGTTGAAACATTGCCGGATGCTGTACTGTTGCTGTAAGTGAACTCTCATCATTTTCATGTGGCCGGATTTGAAACGGTATGTCTTTCACAAATCGATCCGCTGAATCGCCTCGGCAATAATCGAGCAGGACGCGGCAAACTGCTCTTTCTCATTTTCCGTCAGGTTAAGCTCCACAATTTCCTTGACGCCTTGGCGGGAGATGATGGCGGGGACGCCGACAGCGAGTCCACGCTGGCCGTATTCGCCGTCCAGTACGGCGGAAACGGCGGTCACCTTATGATCGTCGTTCAAGATCGAACGTACGATATGGGCCAGTGCGTTGCCGATGCCGTAATGGGTGGAGCCCTTGCGCCTGTAAATGTCCCAGCCGGCATTTTTGGTTCTTAACGCGATGTCGTCCAGCTTCAAATGGGCGAATCGCTGCGGATGCTGGAGGAGGATGTCCTTAACCGGTTTTCCGCCGACCGTAACATGCGACCAGGCGGGGAACTGCGATTCTCCATGCTCGCCAAGCACGTACCCGTGCACGCTGCGGGGATCGACGGGCAGAAATTCCGATATCAGCGTTTTGAGACGCGAGGTGTCGATCGAGGTGCCGGAACCGAGCACCTGGCTGCGGGGCAGGCCGGACATTTTCCACACCATATAGGTGACGAGATCGACAGGGTTGGATGCTGCGATGAAAATACCCTCGAACCCGCTGTCCATAATCCTTCCGATCATATCCTTATGAATCTCATAGGCGGTATCGAGCACGTCCAGCCGGTTGTTGCCGCTCACCGGATAGGTGCCGGCGCAAAGAACGACGATATCCATGTTGCCGCACTGTTCGTACGTACCGGTATACATTTTGGTTCGGGCGTTGATGAAATCCATGCAATGGGACAAATCCAGCGCTTGCGCATAGGCACGGTCCGGCGTACGATCGATCAGCATGATCTCATCGCAGATCGATTGGTTGATAAGCGCATAGGCGCAGCTCGAGCCGACATAACCCACTCCGACAATGGCCACTTTTCGTACGCTGCTTACCATGTCATTGCCCCTCCACTGATAGTATCCATTACTACTATATGGAGAAGAATAAGGTTGATGTGACTATGAAGAAAAATTACGTGACGTATAAGTGACGCCATTACAATGCGTTTGTCGCGATTACACATAATAGATATCGGGCCTACAATAAGTTACAATGGAGGATAGCGAATAATCGTATACGGTCGAGCAGCCTGTATCCTACCTGTTATTATACATACGTTCGAGACGAAGATCGTTCGGCCATCCTTGACTTGTTGCGGAAGAAAAGCGGCTTTTGCAATTACGAGACGACTTTCCGCTGAAAACGATGGCTCCTTTGTATGAGAACGGAGCGGCAGCCGGTATCGCAGGCTCGGGCATTGATATACCGAAAAGAAAAAGCTGGAGAACATGCTGCGGATATCGGAGCTTCATTCGCATGTCGGCCAAATGGCAGCGGATGTTGCCGGTCGGGGACTCGCGTTTTTTATTTTTTCCGACAAATACATAATGCGAATCCCTATCTTATGGTATTATGTCAATAGGAAATTGGCGGAAAAGGTCGAATGAAATAGGTATGTGTGTTTTCACGCACATGGTGAATTATACAAGATATGGGGTTTGGCTTATCATGAAAGAAGCAGTGGAGTTTTTATTCGGGGCGGACGACAGCGATATCGGCATTGCGATTGTGGCTCCCGATCTCAGCATTGTTTTTACTAACGAGAAAGCGAAAAGCTTGTATACCTTGACGGAGGGCCATACATTTCCCGCCGATACCAAGACGGGGCAGATGGTGCAGTTCTGTTTGCAGCATCAAAAACGGGTTGCGGGATTCCCTGTCCGGGAAACGGTCGGCGGAACCTCCTTACAGCTCTTATTATACGTTTACCCTTTATCGCGGGAGGATAGCGCCGGCTCCTTTCTGGTTCTGTTATGCGATAACTCTCTTTTCGGCCAACATTACGAGTCCCAAATTCAGCAGGAGAAAGTCGATCTGATCGGCGAGATGGCGGCAGGCACGGCCAACGTTATTTTAAATCCCCTGGCTGTCATGAAGGGTACGCTGCAATTGATGGAAAAAAGCATCAAATCCGAAATTGCGGTTGCCGCTCCGTCTTTTCAATTCAAGAGCGCTCAATATTTCCAAACGCTGTATGATCAAGTGACGGAAATCAACGGGATCCTCCATCGTTTTTTATTATTTAAACCCACAGACTTGAAATTCACTCCTATCGCCTGGACCTCTTTCGTCCAAGGCGTCATTTCCCGTATACAATTGAAAGCTCTTGAAAAAAACATCGGCCTGGTCTGTGAGTTTCCGAAACGGTGCGCCCGCGTCTTTGGAAACGAGTTTTATTTGGAGGAAGCGTGCTACGCGCTGTTTCTCAACGCATTCGAGGAAACGGAAACGAACGGAAAGATCATGATTCAAATGGAAGTGACGGACGAGGCCGCTTATTTCAAAGTAATCGATTACGGTAACGGCATTCCGAAAGAGATGCTGCCTAACGTAAAACATCCTTTTTTCACGACAAAGCCCGATGCGCTCGGGTTTGGCCTCAGTTTTTGTGAGCATGTCATGCGAAAGATGGGCGGTCAACTGGATATTGAGAGTACGTCCGACGAAACCAAGGTTCAGTTAATGCTGCCTGTCATGGAGATAAATAAAGAAGCGGAAGACGCCGGATCGTTGCAGGGGAAAATCAAGAAGGAACAATAAACCAAGGGAGAGGGGAACCTCTTCTTTTTTGATTATTGGGACAATTCATCGTATGTTAAATAAACTAACGCATAAACGATTTCAAAAATATATAAGCGTTTAATAATTTAATTGTAATCGCTTCATATATTTTAATTCTTTCAATATGTTATTGACGGCATTCAACAGTGTTATTATAATTGACACATCAACTGGTATAGACAACTATCTGACTATTTCTCTCGAAATCCATTTGCTTCGGAGGTGAGGCCATGAAAGAAACAAAAGGGGTCATCGACAAAAACAGCGTTATCCCTCTCTATCATCAGGTCAAAGAATACTTAAAAAATCAAATGATGACCGGACGGTATAAAGTGGACGAGATGATCCCTTCGGAACGGGAGCTTTCTGAAGAATTCGAGATCAACCGGTTGACGGTGCGCCAGGCCATTAACGAGTTGGTGCAGGAGGGATTGCTGTATCGGCAGCGGGGTGTGGGAACGTTCGTATCCACGCCCAAAATCGAGCAGCCTTTGACGAAGCTGAGCAACTTCAGCACGGACATGCGGAACCGCGGTATTGTGCCGGGCGCACAGGTGGTGTCGATGAGCGTCATTCCGGCCACCAATCCGGTTGCGTCGCAGCTGCGTATCGACACCGGCGAAGAGGTGCTGGAGCTGGTGCGGGTGCGCACCGCGAACGGGGAACCGATGGCAATCGAGCGTTCCTGTCTTGTTTATTCGCAAGTCCGCGCCTTGTACGGGATGGACATGGAAAATGTTTCGCTCTACCAGATGCTTGAGGATGTATGCGGCTTGAAGCTGGTAAAGGCGATCCAAACGATTGAAATCGCCGCCATTCGGCCCGACGAAGCGAGCATGCTGGACATCGGGCAGCACGATGCCGTCATGCTGATCGAGAGGACGACGTACACCGAAGGCGCGGACCGCCCGGTCGAGTATGTAAGATCGTTGTACAGGGGCGACCGCTATAAGTTTTCGATCGAAATGAACGTTTAACGACCAAGGAGGCGCACTATGAGCGATCATTTGAAGCTATCGTTTGAAATTTGGCCGAATATGCCGTGGGGAAGGCTTGAAATCGCAGGCCCAGCCTGGAATTCATGGGGCGACAAATCGCTGGAATGGTGCGTGCGCCAAATCGCTTCTTACGGCTATGAAGGCTTTGATGTCATTTATCCGAAAATCCAGGAAGTTTTCCCGCATGAATACGACGACACCGTGAAAAAGGTCCGGAAAGCGATGGATGAAACCGGACTTGCTTTCTCGTCGATCGGCTGCCATACCACGTTCGTTTCGCCGCGTTATTTTGACCGGGACGCCGGGATCGCGAAGTTCAAGCGGGCGGTCGACGCCGCGGCGGACATGGGCGCCGGGACGGTTGTCACCCTTATCGGCGATGGGTACTACGATCCGCCGCTCTACAATCTGATGACGCGCAAGCAGGCTTGGCATCAGGTCGTAACCGCTACGCAGGAGGTAGCCGATTATGCCGCTCCGAAAGGCATCGACGTCAGCATCGAGCTGATCCAAGGCACGATCATCAACAACATCGACGATATGCTGAAGCTGTTCGAGCTGGTCGACCGCGGCAATGTATACGCCTGCGTGGACGTCGGCACGTTCTACACGACCGTCAAGCCGCGGATGCCGATCAAGGAAGCGATCCGCAAGCTGGGCGACCGCATCCGCATCACCCATGTGAAGGACGAGGTCGGTTTCCCGAACATCATGCAGTCGCAGCACGTCTGGTTCGGGGCCGGCTTCGTCGACTTCCGTGAAATGGCGGAAGCGCTGAAGGAAGCAGGCTTCAAAGGGTACAATTCCGTGGAATGGGAAGGCTTCCAGACCGGCGGCCTCTACGGGGTGGGCGATCCGTCCGGCGTGAGTATGACCGACTTCGACCGGGTGGCCGAGGAATCCAAAGAATATCTCGAGGAATTCGGATGGGGCAAGCAAGGCTAACGGAGGCAATCCTAGCGGCTGCGGAGCCAGAGGAAACCGAAGCGCTGCTTGCCCG
Organism: uncultured Paenibacillus sp.; assembly: GCF_963515335.1. NCBI lineage: Bacteria > Bacillati > Bacillota > Bacilli > Caryophanales > Paenibacillaceae > Paenibacillus > uncultured Paenibacillus sp. Next base: position 19,139 of record NZ_CAUPYC010000031.1, read on the forward strand.
GCTGATCGCGATAGAAAGCCATGGCGAAGCACCCGGACTGGAATCGACGGCGGCCGCCTTCCTATTGGGCTGGTTGTCGGAGCACGGCATCGAATGCCGGCTGGAAGAAGTGCTGCCGAATCGCCCGAATGTGATCGCCCGCATTCCGGGTGCCGGATCCGGCCCATCCCTGCTTCTCAACGGACACCTCGATACAGTGCCGCCCTACGGTATGCCGGAGCCTTTCACGGCAGTGAAGAGGGAGGGACGGATATACGGCCGCGGCAGCGTCGACATGAAGGGCGCGCTCGCCGCCATGATGATGGCGCTGGCTCTCATCAAGCGCAGCGGCATCCTGCTCGCCGGCGATGTCGTCTTCGCGGCCACGGTCGGCGAAGAAACATACAGTCCGGGCGCGCATCATCTCGCAGGCAGCGGGTTTACCGCCGATTACGCGATCGTCGGCGAGCCGACGGGCCTGCGCGTAGGGATCGCCCACAAAGGCGTAGCCTGGTATGAAGCGGAATTCACGGGCTTATCCGTGCACGGCAGCGTGCCGGAGCAGGGGGTCAATGCCGTATACCGGGCCAGCCGATGGATCTGCCACCTTCAGGACCATTACCTACCGAAGCTGAAGGCCCGGTCGCATCCGCTGCTCGGTTCCCCTACCTTGAATATCGGCACGATCGAGGGAGGAACGCGGCCCGTTATTGTACCGAACCGGTGCGCGGTCGGCTTCGAACGCCGGCTTATCCCCGGCGAAACGGCCGAAACGGCGCTCGATGAGCTGCGCGAAACGCTGACGGAAGCGCGTCTGGCATACCCCGGCTTCGATGGGGAGGTTCGCATCATGGACAATTTCCATGGCGTGCCGCATGGCCCGCTGCAGACCTTGGGCAACGGCCTCCTGGCTCGAGAGCTGCTTGCGGCCTACGAAGCGGAAATGGCGGGGGGAGTTCCCGCGGCGGCCGAGCCGATCGGCTTGCAGTTCTGGACGGACGGGGCGCTTCTGCAGCGCTGCTGCCGGGAAACGGTCGTATGCGGGCCCGGCCGCATCGAGCAGGCGCATTCCGATGAAGAGTATATCGAAACCGATCAGCTTCATGCCGCTTGCCGGATGTATGTCCGAACCGCCCTCGCGTTATGCGGGGAACCCTCCGCCTCACAAGAAGAGAAGGAGGCCCGGCGATGAATGCATTTGAACCGGTGTGCCCGAGCTGTGGCGCCGTGTACGGCGTCGAACCTCTGTACATATGCAGGCAGTGCGGAGGCAGCCTGGACATTCGTTACGATTATGAAAAGATTTTCCGGCATACGCCGTTTAAGGACATGGCCGTCCGTTCAGGCGGAGGCATGTGGAAATATCGGGAGCTTCTTCCCGTCCTGCCGGGTATTCCGCCTGTGACGCTCGGTGAAGGAGGCACGCCGCTCCTTCCGGCGAATAGAATTCCGAATATTAGGAATATTTCATCTCTTTATCTGAAAACGGAGTCCGTCAATCCTACTCTGGCTTTCAAGGACCGGCCGCTCTCCGTGGCGCTCACGGCCGCAAAGCAGTTCGGCATGGCGGAGGTCGTCTGCGCCTCCACCGGCAACACCGGCGTCGCGGCATCCGCTTATGCGGCGCGCGCCGAAATGCGCTGCACCGTTTATGTTCCCGCGGGTACGCCGCCGGAAAAGCTTGCCGCCATGGAGCAGTACGGCGCACATTTGGAAACCGTCGACGGCAGCTTCAGCGACGCCTACGCGGCAGCCGGTCTGGCGGCGGAGCGGCGGCATGCGTTCAATCTGACCTCAACCTACCTGAACCCGTACGCCGCCGAAGGCGACAAAACGGTCGCTTACGAGCTGCTGGCCGAGCTCGGCCGCGTGCCCGATTGGATTACCGTTCCGATCGGGGCCGGCCCGCTGCTGGCCGGCATCTACAAGGGCTTCCGCGAAATGAAGCTCGCAGGCTATATCGACAGACTTCCGCGCATGGCCGGCATTCAGGCCGCAGGCTGCGCGCCTATAGCGGAGGCGTTCCGGGCCGGGGAGAACAATGTGCGGCCATGGTCCGGCGCGGCGAAGACGATCGCGTCCGGCATCGCCGATCCGCTTTTCTCCTATGCCGAGGACGGAACACGCACGTTGTCCGTCATTCGCGAATCCGGCGGGACGGCCGCAGCTATTGCAGACGAGGAGCTGATCCGATACCGCAAGCTGCTTGCGGAAAAGGAGGGCGTGCTCGCGGAGCTGTCGTCGGTCGCCTCGGTCGCCGTGCTGGAGTGTTTGCTCGAGAAGGCGGCCATCAAGCCGTCAGATACCGTTATTGCGATTGTCACCGGACATGGACTCAAGGACATGTCCGCTGCAATAAAACGATAAAAGGGAGTTGAACTACGCAATGAAGAGAAAAAAATCTTATGTGCTACTGGCGCTTGTCATCGCGCTGCAGACGATTCTGGCGGCTTGTTCGTCCAATAACGGCGAACCTGCGGCCGGCGGCAATACTTCAAGCGGCAATACGGCTTCCGGCGATGCCGGCGGCGAAGTGACCGAGCTCACCCTGTGGCACATGGAAGAACCGCCGAACCGGGTAGCGCGGTTCAAGGAAATCATCGATGCGTTCAACGCCGCCAATCCGGACATTAAAATCACGCCGCAAGTGCAGAGCTGGGGCGACGCCTACTCCAAGTTCCCGGCTGCTATCCAGGCAGGCAACGGTCCGGACCTCTTGTTCACGATCCCGGATTACACGACGTTGATCAAGGAGCTCGGCGTGGTGCAGCCGGTCGACGACATCATCGCATCGCTCAACGAGAAGCACGGCTTCCTCGACGCCGCCCTTGCTCCTTATCAATATGAGGATAAAACATGGGCCGTCCCGGTGTTCGGCATGGTGCAGGTGCTCTGGTACCGCAACGATCTGCTCCAGGCCGCGGGCGTCACGCCGCCCAAAACATGGGACGAGCTGAAAGCGGCCGCGGAAAAGCTGACGAGCGGCAGCCAATACGGCATCGCGCTGCCCGCATCGAAATCGATGGCCACCGACCAGGTGCTGTACAGCTTCCTGGTGACGGCAGGCGCCAAAAACATCATCAACGGCAGCAATGAAATCACGTTCGACAACGACAAAACCGTTGCCGCCTATCAGTTGTACAACGACCTGTTGAAATTCTCGCCGCCGGACAGCAATACGTACCAGTGGGGCGAGCCGCAGGCGCAGTTCAACTCCGGCAGCGCCGCGATGGCGATCGAGAAGGGGCAGTACCTGTCTACGTTCGAATCCGAATCCGGCCGCCCGGCAACCGACCTAGGCGTCGTTCCCGTACCGGTCGCAGAAGGCGGCGAGGCAGGCAGCATCTATTACTCCAACGGCATCATGATGCTGACCGACGACGCGAAGAAGCAGGATGCGATCGCCAAATTTTTCGAGTATCTGTTCGAGCCGGAAACATACGGCAAGTTCGTCAACGCGGAGCCTGGCTTGTTCCTGCCGGTGACGGAAGACGGCAGCAAAGCGGAAAGCTTCTGGAACGATCCGGTCATCAGCAAGTACAAATCGCAGGTCGAAGTGCTGATTGATGCATCGAACAAAGGCGCGCTTTTCGGCTTCACAGACGGCGTGGCAAACAAAATCGGCAAGGTAGCCGGACCGAACTATATCGCGCAAACGCTGGAGCAAATGACAAGCAACGGAAAATCCGCCCAGGAAGCGGTTAGCTGGGGCCAGGCCCAGATGGAAGCCGCGGTGAAATAAACGGAGGACAGGTTGGGAGCAAGGGCGGGAATCGGTTTCCCGCCTTCCTCCAGCCGCCGGAGGAGTGAAACGCATGGAAGTGCTCGGCAAACGAACAACCGGCAAGCTGTTGCCTTATCTGCTCGTCGCGCCGATCGTCATCTGGATCGTCGTCACCATTTTCGTCCCATTATTCAGCGTCGTCAAGGAAAGCTTCTACAGTACCGGCTTCATCGGCACGAAAGGATCTTACGTCGGATTCGATAATTATACGGAGACATTGACCTCGTCCGCCTATTGGGACGCGTGGCAAAAAAGCCTCATATGGGTGCTAGGCAACGGCATTGCCCAAACGCTGCTCGCTTTCGGCGTCGCGCTGCTGCTGAACAAAGCTTCCCGGTTCTCGAACTGGGCGCGCACCTGGATGATCATCCCTTGGGTCATCCCGACCATCGTGGTCGCGATTTTCTGGCAGTGGATTTTCAACGGCTCCTACGGCATTTTCAACTACGCGCTTCAATCGCTTGACCTGATCGACAAGCCGATCAACCTGCTCGGCCACAATACGTGGTCGTTCCCGATCGTGATTTTCATCAACACCTGGCACTGGTTTCCGTTCATGGCGGTCATCGTGCTCGCGGGCTTGTCGACAATTTCGCATGAACTTTATGAGGCCGCCGAAGTGGACGGCGCGAACAAATGGCAACAGTTCTGGACCATCACTTTCCCTTCGCTCGGAAAAATCACGTTCGCCATCGGACTGGTCGGCACACTGTGGTCGTTCAACATATTCGATACGATTTATATTTTGACCGGAGGCGGACCGGCCGGCGCAACGACAACCGTACCGGTCATGATTTACCAGCAGGCGTTCGAGTCGTTCCGGATCGGGCAGGCGTCCGCGACCTCCATCGTGACGGCGGCGTTCCTGAGCGTATTCGCTTTCCTTTTCATCAAGTACGCCGCGCCAAAAGAAGATTAGATTTTTCCCGTATAGACCCGTTAGACCCGTTTTGACCGTACCCGGAAAGAAGGTGACTAGCGTGAAAGCAGTCCGCATCATCGTCGGCATTGCGCTGATATTCCTGATCGCGTTTCCGTTCTACTGGATCATCATGTCCTCTTTCAAGCCCGCGGATCAAATTCTGAAGCCGGACTTCGTCCCGAGGTCGTTCACGCTGGAGCATTACCGGCAGCTGCTTGACCAGACGTCTTACGCAACGAATCTGTCCAACAGCGTCATCGTCGCCTTCGGCACGATGCTGATCTCGGTGCTGCTCGTCATTCCGGCCGGTTTCGCGATTTACCGGATGAAGTTCGCCGGCCGCAGATTCGTCAACCGGCTCATCCTGGCCACATACGTATTTCCGGGCATCCTGCTGCTGGTTCCCGTCTATCAGCTGATGGCCGACCTTCGTCTGGTCGATTCGCTGATCGGTCTGATCGTCATCAATGTGACGTTCGCCGCGCCTTTCTCGGTTTGGCTCATGCAGGGTTTTTTCGACTCCGTGCCGATCGCGCTCGACGAGGCGGCGGCGATCGACGGCGCGGGCCGGATGCGCACGTTGATGCAAATTGTGCTGCCGCTCATCGGGCCCGGCATCGCCACGATATCGATTTACGCCTTCATTATGGCATGGACGGAATTCGCGTTCTCGTCCGTGCTCATCAGCAGCGAGGAGCTGCGGACGCTGCCGATCGGACTCAACGCCATCATGGGACAATACACCGTCCGTTGGGGCTGGACGACCGCCGGCGCCGTATTGACGCTGCTGCCCGTCGTCGTGTTCTTTGCGTTCGTCGGCAAATATTTCGTCAAGGGGCTGACCGCGGGCGCGGTGAAGTAAGTCCGCGGTGAGGCGACAGAGGAGGTTGGCTTGGCTATGCGGAAATTAAGGCTGGGCCTCATCGGCACGGGCCGTTTCGGCAGGCTTCATCTGAAGGTGCTGCGGCAGATGCGCGGCCTGGAGATCGCCGCGCTTGCGGATGTGGACGAAACGGCGCTGCGGAAGACGGCGGCGGAGTATGGAGTCCGGGATGAGGATTGCCATACCGACCCGATCGATTTGATCACACGCGGGGACGTGGATGCCGTCGATATCGTGTCCGACGAAAAGTCGCACGGTCCGCTCGTGCTCGCCGCGCTGCGGCACGGCAAGCACGTCATCGTCGAGAAGCCGCTCTCCGTCACTTACGGCGAAGCGCTGGAAATCCGCGAGGCGGAGCAGACAGCGGGCAAACAGGTGATGGTCGGCAACATTTCCCGGTTCAGCCAGCCGTATTTCACGATCAAACGGTCGATCGAAGAAGGCTTGCTCGGTACAGTCGCGGCCATCCGGACCAAACGCAATTTCAGCAGGAGCTGGTTTCACGGCTTCGGCAACCGGGTTCACCCGGTGTTCGAATCCGGCGTGCACGAGCTCGACCTGATCGTCTGGTATGCCGGCAGCCGTTGCGTCCGCGTGTCCGCGTTCGAGCGCAACATGAGCGGGTATGCCTATCCCGACTTGTTCACCGCGATGCTCACGTTCGAGAACGGCGTCGTCGCTTCGCTCGATTCGAGCTGGATGGTGCCGGCCGGCGGGCCGCAGAATCTTGTGGAAACGCTTGAGCTGGACGGTACGATCGACGCCCATATCGAAGTGATCGGCGAGTTTGGGACGGCGCAGTATCAGCTGGCGCATCCCGGTTTGTCGGTCTGGACCGGCAGCGGCATTCAGCACCCGGAGACGACGCTCTGGCCGAGCGGCCTGGACGGCGTCGGCGGGGCGATCCGCGCGGAGCTGGAGCATTTTGTGCGGATGATCGCGGAGGACCGGCCGTCGCCCGTCATGCCGCTGTCCGATTCCGTGCACGTGATGGAAATCGCCGAAGCGATCGTGCGATCCGCGCAGCGGGGAAGCGTGGTGGAGCTGCCGGCCGGGGCCGGCTGACAGGCGCGGAACGACCGGTTTATAGTGAAGGGAGAGAATAGGAATGACGATTGCGGAACGTTTGCGGGAGCTGGGTCTGGAAATTCCCGACGTGACGCCCCGTTTCAATTTCATACCCGGCGTGCGGGTCGGTAATCTGCTCTTTATTTCCGGCGCGACGCCCGAAATTGACGGCGTCATGCAAATGCCCGGCCGGCTCGGCGCCGAGCTCGATGTGGAGACGGGGAAAAAAGCGGCCCGGCTCGCGGCGCTGAACTGCCTCGGCGAAATGCAGGCGGCGCTCGGTTCGCTGGAGCGTGTGGAGCGGATCGTGCGCGTCATCGGCTACGTGCGCTCCGCTGACGGCTTCGGTGAACAGCCGCTTGTCATCAACGGCGCGTCCGAGCTGCTGATCGAGGTGTTCGGCGAAGCGGGACGCCACGCGAGGGCGGCGCTCGGCACGAGCGAGCTGCCGTTCGGCGCGGCCGTCGAGCTTGAAATGGTCGTTCAGGTGAAGGACTAGGCCATGAGGATCGGACATGACATCTATTTGGCGGGCAGCGGCAAGCTGGGCTTTGATTGGACGCACCCGGCCGACTGCAACGTTTATTTGATCGACACCGGCGAAGGATTGGTGCTGGTCGATAGCGGGACGGGGCTGTCCGTCTCCGAGATCGAACGGAACATCGCCGCGCACGGATTCAGACTTGAACGGATCGCCTATGTGCTGCTGACGCACCTGCATGCCGACCATTCGGGCGGAGCGGCTGAAATCCGGCGGCGGTCCGGCGCCCGCGTAGCCGTTCCGGCCGGCGCCGCGGACGCGCTTGAAGGAGGCGACGAGCATGCCATCGATCTGCCGCGGGCCCGTTCCGCCGGCTTCTATCCGGCGGATTACCGGTGGGAAGCTTGTCCGGCGGACATCCTGCTCACGGACGGAGACAGCCTTGACGTCGGGCGGTATGCGTTTCGGGCGCTGCACACCCCGGGACATTCCCGCCACGATACTTGCTTCTATATGGAAAGGGCCGGCGGCGGCGCGCCTGTCCTGATCAGCGGCGATACGGTTATGTACGGAGGCAGGATCTCCATGCTGAACACAAGCGATTTCTCGATGGGCGATCTGGCGCGAAGCATCGAACGGCTTGCCGGCCTGGAGCCGGAGCTGCTGCTTCCCGGCCACGGTCAGCCCGCGCTTTCGAGGGCGGCGGAGCATGTCCGCGCGGCCCACCACATTTTCGACAAACTGGGCATTCCGGCGAACATCGGATAGCGAGGTCGGCGGCAAGGAAGGGGTAACCATATGCTCGCGAACGAATTCGTAAACAAAATTATCGGTCATATCCGCACGGTGGAGTCAGAGGAACGGGAGTCCATACGCCAGGCGGCGGAATGGATCGCCGATTCCATTGCGCAGGACGGTCTTGTTCATTTATTCGGCTGCGGCCATTCGCATTTGCTGGCGGAGGATTTTTTCTATAGAGCGGGAGGCATGGTACCGGTGAACCCGATCCTGGAGACCAGCGTCATGCTGCACGAAGGCGCTGTCAAAAGCTCGAAAATCGAGCGCATGGCGGGTTACGCCGAGCATATTCTCGATAATTATACGGTGACGCCCGGCGAGGTGATCATCGTCATCTCCAACTCCGGCATCAACAGCCTGCCGGTGGAAATGGCGCAGGCCGCCAAGGCCAAGGGACTGAAGGTCATCGCGCTCTGTTCCTCCGCTTATTACGGCGATGAAACGCGCCATCCTTCGGGGAAGCGGCTGCGCGATATTGCCGATCTCGTGATCGACAATCATATGCCGTACGGCGATGCGCTGGTGGAAATTCCGTCGTCTTCGGTCAAAATGGCGTCCGGCTCGACCGTTATCGGCAGCGTCATCCTGAATATGGTGATGACAAGCGCGGCGGAGAAGCTGGTGGAGAGGGGGATCGAGCCGCCGGTCTATATCAGCGGCAACATTCCCGGCGGGTTTGAGCGCAATCAGGCCTATATCGACAAGTACCGGAAACGGATCAAGCATCTGTAACGGCGGTGTGAGGAAGACGGGAAGACAGGGGCGGATTGTCGCAGATCGGATAGGCGCTGGTTACGGGGGAGGGAAGACATGCGGGATAAACAATTGTTGATGGGCATTGATATCGGCTCCACCGCTGTGAAGGTGATTGCCATGACGGCGGAGGGCGAAGTGCGCGCATCCGCCACGGGGCATTATCCGACAAGTTCGCCCCGTCCGGGCTGGGTGGAGCAGGACCCGGAGTCGTGGTGGTCGGCCGCCGCGGAAGCGATTCGCGCCTGTATGGCGCAGACCGGACCGGCCGCCATCGGGGCGGTGTCGTTCTCGGGCCACATGAGCGCGCCCGTCCTGCTCGACGGGGGCGGCAAGCCTGTGCTGCCGAGCATTCTGATCGCCGATACGCGCTCTTTCGAGGAAACCCGTTATTTGCGGGAGACCTATCGGGACGAATTTACGGCATTGACCGGCAACGTCCCGGTGGATGCTTTTACCGTGTCCAAGCTGCTCTGGATCAAAAAGCATCATCCGCAGGCGCTGGAACGGGCGGCGGCGCTTCTGTTTCCGAAGGATTTCATCCGGTTCAAGCTGACGGGGCATATCGGAACGGACGCAACGGACGCCGGCAACAGCCTGCTTTACAGCGCGGCGGAACGCCGATGGGCGGCCGTTCTGATCCGCAAGCTGGGGCTGGCGCCGGAGCTTTTTCCGCCGGTCGGGGAGTCACACCATGCAGTGGGCAAGGTAGGGCGCGAAGCCGCCGGGTTGACCGGTTTGCCCGAAGGCACGCCGGTCGTTATGGGGGCAGCCGATATGGCCTGCAGTCAACTGGGCACGGGAGCGGCGCAGCCGGGGACGCTCGCGGTTACGCTCAGCACGAGCGCGCAGGTTGTGCTCCGGGTCGGCTCGATCGCGCCCGAGATGGCCGGCCGTGTGACGTTCCATCCTTCCGCGATTCCGCATTCTCTCTATGCGATGGGCTCCGTATTCACGGGCGGACTCGGCGTCGACTGGGGATACCGGATGCTGACAGGCAAAACGCGGCTCGAAGCGGCCGATTTCGATGCAATCGGAGAGCTGTCCGAGCGGATGGACGGCCTGCCGCTCGGAAGCGGGGGCTTGTTGTTCCTGCCGTTCCTGATGGGCAGCGGTACACCGTACTTCGATTCCAGCGACCGTGCTTCCTGGTTAGGCCTGTCCACGGGACAAGACCCCGCCTTGCTGCTTCACTCGGTGATGGAGGGAGTCGCCTATAACATCCGTGAGAGCATGGAGGTATTCGAGTCCGCGGGGTATAGCATACAGCGAGTCCATCTCGGCGGCGGCGGGAGCCGGAACTCCGTATGGTGCCGGATGATCGGCGATGTACTGGGCAAGGACATGGCCGTTCTGGCCAACCGTGACGCCTCGGCGGCAGGCGCGGCGATTCTGGCGGGTGTCGGCAGCGGGGTGTACGAAACGGCGGAAGCCGCGGCCGACGCGGTGGTGCGGACCGGCGCGGCGCTGGAGCATTCGCCCGTCCGGCATGACGCATACAACGGGATTTACCGGCGCTACCGGAAAGTATATGTTGCGTTGAACGAGTTTTATCGGGAAACCGACGACAAAGATGGAAACTGATATTTTCCTATAACGCATACAGGGCCCGCTGCGGGTCCTGTTTGCGGTGTGTGGCGCTTCTATAATTCGTTTCTCGTCGAGCTGAACGGGATTTGTCGGTGAAGGTCAGTGTCGGTTGACCGGTTAGCTGTTGACATTTTCCAAAACCTTCTTCAGAATAAAAGTCAATATATTGACTACATGGGGTTTGATCATGGACAAGATGGATGAACTTAGGGCGGGCATTGTGTTGGATTTGTTTCGGGCTTCCAATCTTTTGGAGCGGGTCGGCCGCAAACTGGCGGCTGAAGCGGGATTATCCACCGTGCAGCAATGGTTATTGCTGGGGACGATATCGGTCGAGGGTGAGCTCTCTTTAAAGGATTTGAGAGAGCATACGCAGGTAACGAAGCAGAATATTACGGGGATGGTGGAGCGTCTGAAGCAGGGAGGGTACATTCATACCTATGAAGATTCGGCCGACCGGCGCATTACTCGAGTGAAGCTGACGGACAAAGGGGAGAAGGTTCTTGACATTATAGAGCCGATGACCAATGTCAGCAACGAGAAATCATTTGGCGGCTTCAACCGTGAGGAGTTGGAGAACCTGTCTGCATACCTTCGACGGCTGGTGAACGACTTAAACCGGACGCAATAAGAGAAGAGAAGCAAACAGAAAGAATATGCAGCTTTTTTTTGGAATAATGGTCAATATATTGACTATTAAATGTAACCTTGTTAAAAACCAGGAGACGGGAAGATATTTTCCTAGCGGCGTCGTTTCAGGCAAAGCAAAGATTTGTGGTGGACAATACGAATCCCCGCCGGGAAGATCGAGCCGGGCGAAGTGGTGGAGGCAATCATGCACTGCGCTCCCTATACCGGTTTTCCACGGGTGCTCAACGCCATTTTTGTTGCCAAGCGGGTTTTTGAGGAGCGCAACTTGCAGATTTAACGGACCACCTGAAACAAATACAAAGCTGGCCGCGTCTGATGTTGTGGAGGTGGTCAGCATGTATAAAAAAAGTTTGATGCCCATTATGTTTGTGCTTGTTTTTTTGGCGGCTGTCGGCCTGGCCGGCTGTGGAGCTAAGGAATCGAAAGGCAGTACCGGCAGCGCCCGGAGTCCGGAGGAACTTGAAGTCAAACAATGGAGTGGCACTGACGTTCAAGAGGTGAAAGTAAGCCGTTCAAAAGCGTTCGGACGCGTGAATCCCGCTTTGCTCGGATCGTTTACGGATCCTGCGATTACGAGAACCTTTGCAGAAGCCATTCTCAGCGCTGAAAAACAATCCGGCGTGATGGATGTGATAAAACCCGATTATGATCTGACGTTCATTTCGGACAATACCGAGCAATCTTTCCAACTGTGGCTGCACCCGGAATCGGATAGCGGAATGTACGCCTATGTGGAAGATACGGGTACCGGCTACAAGCTCACTGAGGAATCGGCAGTTGCTCTGAAGCGATATGTCTACGGCATAGAGTATCGTTCGGAACAAGCGGCGAACAACGGGGATGTCGTGGAATTGCTCGGCAAAATCATGAATGCCGACAAGTGGGAGCAATTCCTCGCCAACATCAAGAGCGGCTCAGCGGATGAAGTGCAAATTACGTCTTATACAATCGAGGGAGATCCGATTTTCTACGACTTGATGTTCGACGGCGAACGGATCGCATACACTTACGACAGCACGTTCGACGCCTTCGGCAGCCGGCAGAAATTAGATGCATTTTGTACCGGAATTGATGGCGAAAACACGGAGCAGGGTATCGATTTCAAGCTTACCGGCTGTCAAGAGGGACAGAAGGAAGCAGCGGCTACATTCCGGTTTATGCTTCCCGAGTCGAATCGATATTAAAAAGGTTGACAATATGGCGGCAGCCGAAGTAACGGAGCGAGATTTCGTGTATCGGCTTGTCTCGGACAAAAAAGAGTACGTTGAAGGTGAACCGGTGTTGATTTATGCCGAACTGGAGTATGTTGGCGATAAAGATTCGGTTACGATCTATCATGCGTCGTCACCGTTCTATTTTCCCATTGTGGAGAAAACGCGTGATTATGTTATCGGATATGCTATGGATCAACCTTTGATTTCTACGACTCTTGAGCGAGGAAAGCCGTTGCGTGAAGACTATCGGAAAAGCGGAGGCTACACGGAACAAGATAATAAGGAATATATAGCATTCATGAAAGCTTTTTCCGAGGGAAATGGATTTCCTGCCGGTCGTTACGAAGTTGACGGCTTTGCTGATTTCTTTGTTGAGTCAGCTGAAAACGGGCAAGAAAATTATAAAATAAAAGCGCAAATGGAATTTGCGGTGAGGTAGTTTTTGAGAGAGAGTGAAAGATGGAGGGGCTTTATGAAGACGGCATATTCAAATCTGAAGATTCGCGAGTTGACGGGCGATCTCGGAAATGACGTGTTTAGGTTCCTGGTCGATAACGATTTTCCCCATGATTATTCATCAGAAGCTTTCCAAAGAAATGGCGAGAGATATTTTTGGCATACACGATCGGGAGATACTGGACGCGGTCGGATGCCATACAACGTTGCGCAGCAGCGCTACGCGGCTCGACAAAGTGCTTTTTGTTGCGGACAAGATTGCATGGGATCAACCGGGAAATCCTCCGTATCTGGCGGAAATAACGAACGAATTTGATAAATCGCTTGAGCATGCTTCATTTGCGTATATCAACTATCTGTGGCAACAGCGGGAAAAGTTGAGAGTCATCCATCCTTGGCTGAGGGATGCCTATTACGAATTAGAGCCGGTTATACGGTTTTCCTCCGATCACAATGGCGGGGAGAAGGATCATTGATGAAAATAAGCAAACATGACACCGAGCACTACATATGGGGATATTTCGCCAATAAGGAACTGGCTGAATTATCAACTTCAATGGTCGAGTATTGGAACGAACAATTTATAGCGAACACCGGCGGCCACACGATTGCTTTTAGCAGCAATAGCCTCTACGGTTTTAGTGACATGGCTACATTTTTTAAGCGGTGAATCGGTATCCCTTCGTATAGTGGCGCAAACACGTTAGTATAGTCGTTTAGAGTCGACTGAAAGGTTGACCTGTTCCCGGTTTTGGGAATATAATGTATTCTAAAGGCTTCTCCTTTTGTCGGTGCTGGCCAGCATGAATTCCGACACAAGGAGAGCCTTTCTTTTTGCAGGGCTATTTATCGTTTGAACCAATGTTGACTGAGCGTGAGAATGAAAGCAGGATGGAGTGAGACCATGGCGAAGGAAATCGAGAGAAAATTTCTGGTTAAGAATCTCGCCTTTAAGGATTACGCCGAAGGAATTTTATACAGACAAGGCTATATCGCGAATTCAGCCGACAAAGTCGTCAGGGTCAGGATTGCCGGGGATAAAGGTTATCTGACGATCAAAACCAAAAATATCGGCCTTACGAGATCCGAATTCGAGTACGAGATTCCCGTGAAGGATGCCGACGAGCTTCTTCGTTCGGTTTGTGAAAAGCCCATCATCGAAAAATATCGTTACACTTATTCTTATGAGGGGCACACTTGGGAGATCGACGAATTTCTGGGCGCCAACGAGGGATTGGTCATTGCCGAAGTGGAACTGCAAACCGAAGACGAAGCGGTCAGCAAGCCCGACTGGATCGGCGAAGAGGTATCCGGCGATTCCAAATATTACAATTCAAACTTAATCAAGCATCCGTATCAAAATTGGCATTAATACGGGCCGGACAACCGAACCGATCATATAATAGACTTATTCATGAGATCGCCTCTTTTCGGAATGGTGGGGTCGTACTTTCCATTAACCGAAGAGGCGGTCTTTTTGACTTCCGGCGATAACCCGGCAGAAGGGCTTGTCAAATCCAATCGTTATTCTACCCGGCATTCCTGCAGGATAAAACTGGAGGAATCAAATCGCACCGAATAGGCAATTTCTAAAACGTCGAAATGGCGGAAGTGAGGAGGAAGAAGTGCCGAACAGAATCATTTTGCTGTTATTGGTTTGCTGCCTGATAAGTTCAGAATCTGCCGTTGTACAAGCATTGCCTTCAGAAATAAATCAATCAGCTCAATTAATCGTGAAGTCCTCACCGGAGGCTGCATACCAGTCACAAGTTGCAGTCCCATCTAAATTGATAAAAATGCTGTTTAAAGGCGTCACCATGAAAACAAATGAATATCCAGTCTCGGATACATATCTCGAAATAACACAAAAGCCGTACATCGTTGATCCGTCCTGTAACCTGTATGACATCAGGCGTGCCGAACTTATTATGCCCCCGAACCATGTGAAGAAGTTGCTCGAAAAATATGTATCCGCATTGAGAATAACGCATTACGGAAAAATGATGACTTGGGAGGAAGGGAAGCGGTTCCTGTATTTGAAGTCCATTTTTACCGTGACCGATTTGCAAACCGGGCTTCATTTTCAAGTACAGAGGAGGGCTGGAAGTACGCATGCAGATGTACAACCGTTAACGAAACGGGATACCGAGGTAATGAAACAAATATACGGCGGCAAATGGAGCTGGAAAAGAAAGGCGATTCTTGTCATTAAAAATGGACAAACCGTCGCGGCCTCCATGCACGGGATGCCCCATGGCGGAGACGGTATTCCGGACAATGGGTTTCGGGGTCATTTCTGTATCCATTTTCTCGGAAGCAGCACGCACGGAACCGGTCAAGTTGATCGAGATCATCAGGTTATGGTTCATAAAGCGGCGGGCAGTCTTCTGCCGTATGTTCAACGTTCATCGCCATTTCAAATGGTGGACCTATATTTTACCGCCATCAATCAAAAGGATCCTGAAATCGTGTCTGCTCTGTTCCAGCATCGACGACACGCGGCATTTTACGTAAGGCGCGACATCTCACCGATCATCGCGATTCGCAGAACTTCCGATTATGTTGAAAAGGACATGAGCGACATGTTGGCCGCAGATATACCGATAAGGGCGGACGTTTTCAGTGCCGGATCAAAAAAAAGCGCTGTATGGGTGTTTCAATTGAGAAGAAACGCTTTGTGGCAGCCATGGCGAATGGAAACGATTGAGATGAAATAACGGGAGAGGTGCGCAATTTGAAGCGGATGGTTTTCATTTCACTATTGCTATTTGCTCAGCCTATAAGCGAAACCGATACGCTAACGATCCAACTTCCAGGACAATCCGTGACGATTAACCGCGAAGATTTTACAATGCCGGGCGCAACACTTGCCGACCCATACAAATACGAGCAATTGGTGAAAGAACTTAATGACCGGCTTTTTGTGGCACCGCAAAACGCAAAGTGGAATGAACAACGAACCATTATACCCGAAAAGCTGGGGCAGAAACTGGATGAACAAAGGTTCGGCGAACAGTTTTACACTTATGTATTCAGCAATGGACCTGCCGTCATCAATCCCCGCGTTAAGATGATTTACCCGAAGGTAGATAGTGAACTGCTCGTGCAGATTACGGAAAAACAGATTGGTCATTATGTAACCTATTTCAATGCAGCCAATACTAATCGTTCCTATAACATTGGTCGAGCCGCTAAGACCATTAATAATGCGGTTGTATTTCCCGGAGAGACGTTTTCGTTTAATGAGGTTGTCGGAAAGCGCACGAAGGAAAAGGGTTACTTGAATGCGCCTGTGATCGTGAGAGGGGAACTGTCGGAGGGGGTAGGAGGCGGAATTTGTCAGGTTTCTTCGACTTTATTCAACGCTGCCGACCGAGCAGGACTTCAGATCGTCAAAAGATACTCCCACAGCCGCAGCGTCCCGTATGTACTTCCCGGCCGGGATGCAACCGTAAGCTGGTACGGCCCGGATTTTGCGTTTC
Source organism: uncultured Paenibacillus sp. (assembly GCF_963515335.1). Classification (NCBI taxonomy): domain Bacteria; kingdom Bacillati; phylum Bacillota; class Bacilli; order Caryophanales; family Paenibacillaceae; genus Paenibacillus; species uncultured Paenibacillus sp. The sequence goes on from NZ_CAUPYC010000031.1 coordinate 35,200, forward strand.
GCAACCAATACAATCAACCGATAATCATACGGGCTACCGCGGCAGGAGGCAAAATGTTCGTTTCCATATACTCCTCAGAGATGATCGCGTACAATCCCAGACAGGTTCCATCGATGTCAAAGCAGCTTCCTGACGAGATTATCCTCAGTCGAGTATGAGATCCCTGGTTACACCTTGTCTTATGAGGGGCACACTTGGGAGATCGACGAATTTCTGGGCGTTAACCTAGTACCGGACGTTGGGTTATTGTTCCGACGCAGAAGTTGCGAAAATAACAGAAAAATATAGGACTTAATGGTGCAGCGCATGCGAAGCACCCTTCCATGGCCTGATTAACGGCTGGGGAAGGGTGCTTTTGCTTTTTCCGACGGTCAATGGCCGATATATTTCGCATACAACGACTTGGCCGTCGTGATATCCTGGGTGCCCTGCACGACGACCCGGCCGTCCTTGAACAGGACAAGCGTGCAGCCGTCGACCTGGAACCGGAGAAGGAACGGGTTGCGATCCACCTTGCCGATCCGCGCGAACACTTTTTCCTCCTCCTCGAGGTTTACGGACCGCCCGCCGCTTGGAGTGATCTGCACGGAGTCCCTGCCGCACAGCGTCGTATAGATTTCCTCGGTTTCCGTGTGCGGATGCAGAAAATCAAACTCGCCGCGGCCGCAGGCCGGGCAGTCTTCTCGCTTGCCTTTGCCGATATTCAATTGCATATGCTGGTTATGCCACAGCTCGAACTGCTCGAGGTACGGATTGTAATGCTTGTCCGCACCGACCAGGATCTTTAAAGCTTCGGTGGCCTGATAAGAGGCGATAATATGGATGATCGGCCCGATGACCCCAACCGTATCGCAAGTATCTCCGCGGCCGGCCGGCGGATTCGGAAACAGGCAGCGGTAGCAGGGCGTCTCATGCGGCCGGATGGCCGCGAACATCCCGTTCGAGCTGACTGCCCCGCCGTAAATCCACGGAATCCGGTGCTTGACCGCGATATCGTTGATCAGGTACCGAATCTGGAAATTATCGGTCCCGTCCAGAATCAGATCGACATCGGCCAGCAGCTTTTCCGCGTTATAGGCATGTACATCCCCGATGACCGGCTCGATCGTGACCGACGAGTTCACCTTGCGCAGCTTCTCCGCCGCGGCGGCTGCTTTCGGCATATGATTCCCGGCATCCTGTTCGTCGTAGAGCATCTGCCGCTGCAGATTGCTTTCCTCTACGAAGTCGCGGTCGATCAGCCGGACAAACCCGACTCCGCTTCGCACCATATGATTCGCAAGCACCGTGCCGAGCGCGCCCGCGCCGACGATCGCGACCCGGCTGTTCGCCAGTTTGTCCTGCCCGGCAGGCCCGATCGGAGAAAAAAGTATTTGGCGGGAGTAGCGCTTATTCCGATTGGCGTCCATAAGCTCCTCCTTCAATAGGGTTGATAGACGATTACGCGCAGATGCGGCCGGAAATGCAGCCGCAAGCTCTTCCTTTATATATTGTCGCACCAACGCTTGAAGAGCAAGCGTTTTTGTTATAGTGTAGAAGGATAACAGGGAGTGATCAGCTATGCAAGAACCGGTTCGACACATACATGACAAGCTTGGGCGCCCTCTGCGCGATTTGAGATTGTCCGTTACGGACCAATGCAATTTCCGTTGCCGGTACTGCATGCCGGAGGAATTGTTCGGGTCCGACTATGAATTCCTTCCCAGGGAAAAGCTGCTCACGTTCGAGGAACTGACCCGGATTACCCGGATTTTCGTGTCGCTCGGCGTGGAAAAAATACGCATTACCGGCGGTGAGCCGCTTATGCGCCGCGAGCTTCCGAAGCTCATCCGGATGATCAACGGGGTTGACGGCGTGAAGGATATTGCCATGACGACCAACGGCTCGCTGCTGGCGAAGCATGCGCAGGCGCTGAAGGAAGCGGGGCTGCGCCGCATCACGGTGAGCCTCGACAGCCTGGACGAGGAGCGGTTCGGCCGGATGAACGGCCGCGGCTTCAAGCCTTCCCATGTGCTGGAAGGCATTGAAGCCGCGTCGGCGGCGGGCCTTAAGGTGAAGGTGAACATGGTCGTCCAGAAGGGCGTGAACGAGCAGGATGTGCTGCCGATGGCGAACTATTTCCGTGAGAAGGGCCACATTCTGCGGTTCATCGAATATATGGACGTCGGGAACAGCAACGGCTGGCGGCTCGATCAGGTCGTCCCCAGCCAGGAGATCGTGAAGCTAATTCATGCGGAGATGCCGGTGGAGCCGATGGAGCCGAACCATTACGGAGAAGTGGCGTCGCGGTACCGCTATGCGGAGGAAACCGGGAAGCCCGGAGAAATCGGATTGATCTCCTCCGTCACGCAAGCGTTCTGCTCGACGTGCACCCGGATGAGAATTTCGGCGGAGGGACGAATGTTCGGCTGTCTGTTCGCCTCGGAGGGGGCCGATCTTCGCGAGCCGCTGCGCGGGGGCCGAAGCGACGACGAAATCCGTGAGCTGATCACCGGTTTCTGGCGTGTCCGCGAGGACCGTTATTCGGAAGTCCGGCTCTCCAATACGCCCGGGCTGAAAAAAAAGAAAGTCGAGATGTCCCATATCGGAGGCTGACAACAATAAGGCGGAGCCCGCATCCAAGCGGCTCCGCCTTATTGCTGCGTAACGGATCAGACCAAATGCGCTCCGCCGTCGACGAGTACCGCCGAACCGGTGGTGAAGCCGTTCTTCGCCAGATAAACGTACGATTGCGCGATGTCGTCCGGCTGGGCGATTCGACCGACAGGCAGCTGCTGTGCGACGCCGGCGAACATGCCGCGGCGGCGCTGCTCCGGCATCGCGGCATAGATCGGGGTGTCGACGACACCGGGGGATACGACGTTGACGCGGAGGGGCGCAAGCTCAACCGCGAGCCCGCGCACCAGGCCTTCGAGCGCGGAGTTGATCGCGGCCAGGGCGGATGCGCCCTTGGGCGGCCGCAAGCCGTATACGCCGGACGTCAACGTCACGGAGCCCGACTTGTTCAAATAAGGGAGCGCGGCACGCACGGTGATATATTGCCCCCAAAACTTGCTGTCGAAAGCATTTCTGGCGGCGGCGACGGGCAATTCGTCGAATGGGCCCATTGCGCCTTCGCCGGCCGTAACGACCAGGTGATCCAGCGCTTCGAGCTTGTTGAAAAACGTCTCCACTTTCTCTTCGCTGCGGAAATCGAGCTCGTGCGCTTCAATTTGTTCGCTGAGCAGCTGTTTCGCTTCCGCGAGCTTGGTGGCGGAACGGCTGGCTATAACGACCTGGGCGGACTCATCGAGAAACGCCTTGGCGGTCGCCAGTCCGATCCCGGATGTGCCTCCGATCACGACTACGCGTTTTCCTTGCAATGGCACGGGTATAACCTCCTTGTCCTTTTGGTATCGTTTACCCTTTTTCGAGGCGTGTTTACTCTTTAGCTGGAACTGGTTCAAATTCCCGGAAGGCCTGCCGCAGGAGATCGGCTCCGCCATGCAGGCGTATATCGCGAAGAAGGAGAACCGCGATCAGCTGCTGGAAACGATTCAGGGACACTGGCAGCGGCTGAGCAAGCCGTAACGCTAGGTGAAATTGAAAGAGAGATCCTGCCTTCGGGCGGGATCTCTCTATTTGTTGAGTTCAATCCAGTCGGAGGACCACTTCGCGATTTCGCCGAGAATCGGCTCGAGCGCTTTGCCTTTCTCCGTCAACGAGTACTCGATTCGAACCGGCGTCTCTGGATACACTTCGCGCTTCACGATGCCTTCGTTCTCCAGTTCCTTCAACCGCTCGGCCAGCATTTTGCCGCTCAGGTTGGCCAGGTCGGCATCGATCTCGCCGAACCGCCTCGGACCGGACAGCAAATCGTATACGATCAATGCTACCCATCGTTTGCTCAGCAGCTCCGTCGCTTTCTCAAACCGCGGGCATATGTTTTGTTCGTTCAATGGTATCACCTCTCGCCAACCAGTATATCATATACTTACTCGAAGTGTTTATATAATTTAAATATAAATAGTAACTTGACGTATGAAATTAACTACTATATACTTACTTACGAAAAGTAATAACTAATCCATTCATAAGGGGTCTTCGCCATGATCCATACTAAGATCGTCGACCTGTTGAGCGAACGCATCCAGACGATCCCGAGCGGGGACGGGGCCAACATTCTCGTGGGACCGATCAAGCTGCCGGTGAACCTTGACGGCGAAACCGTTCTTTTTCAGTGGTACTGCTGGCTGCCGGTCAAGGACACGGCGGCTCAAATTTGCTTGAAAAACCCGGACACCGAAACGTTGATCGAGCAGTTGTCTTCTTATAATCTCGCGGAAAAGCAGCAGTCGAGCATCCTCGTGTACGGTGATTTTGCCCATTCGGAGGATGCGTTAATCCGGATGCACAGCATCTGCCATACGGGCGATATTTTCGGGAGCGAACGCTGCGATTGCGGCTACCAGCTCAAGCAATCGATGAGGATGATCATCGCCCGCGGCTCGGGCGCGCTTTTCTACCTGGCGAATCACGAGGGAAGAGGCATCGGCCTGTTCAGCAAAGCGATGGCTTATCTGCTGCAGGAGAACGGCCTCGACACCGTGGAAGCGAATCTGGAGCTCGGGTTCGAGGACGATGCCCGCAATTACTCCGACGCGATCGGCATTCTGCAACATCTGAGACGGAAGCCGGTCACGCTGATTACGAACAACCCGAAGAAGCTGGAGGCCTTGCAGTCCTCCGGCATGAACGTGACGGGGCGCATGCCGCTGTGGGGCGGCCTGTCGGAATATAACGCACATTACTTGCGGACCAAAGTGGAGCGCTCCGGGCATATCGGAGAACGCGGGAAGAGGAGGAACCTGTCATGACCTACCGCATGCATCCTGACATGAGGCTCGGCGAGGTAAAGCTCAAGGTCAGCGATCTGGAGCGGTCCGTACGATTTTACGAGGAGGTTGTGGGGTTAAAGACGCTGCATCGCAACGGAAACACGGCCGAGCTAACGGCGGACGGGCAAAACACGCTTGTCGCCTTGAAAGAGATTCCGGAGGCGGTCGTGACGAAACGAAGATCGGCAAGCGGACTGTATCATTTCGCGCTGTTGCTGCCGACCCGCAAAGACCTCGGTTTATCGCTGCGCAGGCTGATCGAATCCGGCATCCATATCGGCCAATCCGATCATTTTGTCAGCGAAGCCCTGTATATCTCGGATCCGGACAACAACGGCATTGAGATCTACAGGGACCGTCCGCGCGAGGAATGGACCTATGATGCGGAAGGACATGTCAGAATGGGCGGAGATCCGATTGACTGGGACGGTTTGCTCCAGGAGGCGGAGGGGCATCCCTGGTCGGGGATTCCCGCGGGCACGACGATCGGGCACGTTCATTTCCATGTGGCGGATCTGGCGCAGTCCGAACGGTTCTATTGCGGTCTGCTCGGTCTTGATGTGATGGCGGATGCCACCGTGTTCATGGGCGCCCAGTTCGGGGCGGCGGGCGGGTACCACCACCATTTCGGTTTGAATATTTGGGCGGGCGCCGGGGCGGGGCCGGCTCCGGACAACGCTACGGGCATCGCGTACGCCACGGTTATATTGCCGGACCGAGCAGCTCTGGATGCCTTGCTCGCAAATCTGCGAAGCGGCGGCGTCGAAGCGGCAGAAGGGGATGGAGCTTGGTTCGTAACCGACCCGTCGGGCATTCGTTTGCGGCTGACTGTCGGGTAACGGCGCGATTGGGATTTTTAGAAGGAGGGGCCGAAGGGCTCCTCCTTTTTATTCGCCAATCTCCAACACGATCATGGCGATGCCGTTTACGGTCAATGCCGTTCCCTGGAGCGCTGCCACATGCGCTTGCCCCCAAATCGGCCGCCAGTTTCCCAAGTCCGGCAGCTCGACCGTTACTTGTTCGTCGCGCGCGTTGTAGAGCACGTACAGATGCTTGGAAGGATCGCCGCCGGCATGATTCCGAAGAGTCAGGGCGACCGTGCGTTCAGGCGACGGTTCGAAGAAGAGATGCTCCCGAATTTGCTCCGCCGTGCGGAGGCGAAACGCAGGATGCATTTTGCGCAGCGCGATAAGCTCCTTCATATACCACACGTCATGCTTCCGCTCGGCGGCTCGCCGCCAATCCATCCGGTTGATGCTGTCGGGCGAGTTGTAGCTGTTCTCGATACCGTATTTGGTCCGCATAAATTCCTGGCCGGCGTGAATAAGGGGGATTCCCTGGGCGGTAAGCACGATCGCCGAGCCCAAGCGGTGCATCCTGGTGCGGATGTCGTCCGAATCCCAGGGAGCGGCCAGCATCAGCTTATCCCACATCGTGTAATTATCGTGGCACTCCGCGAAATTGACGGTCTGGTCCGGTTCGTCCGCGAACAGGCGAATTTCGTCGTTGTAGGGGATGCCGCTCGCCAGCCCTTTGCGGATATTCTGAGCCATGCCGTCGTCGCCGCCGATAAAGCCTCTGGAGCCGGGGTCGAATACCCCGCCTTTGACGGCATCGCGCAGAAATCCGTTGAAATGGGCGATGCGCGGCATCCTGGACGCTTGATGCTGGTTGGCGCGCAGCGGCTCGGGCAGCTCGGTTTCCATATCCCAGCCTTCGCCCAGCGTGACGATCGAAGGATCGAGCTCATCCAGCCGGCGGCGTATTTCCTGCATGGTCTCCACGTCGAGCAGTCCCATCAGATCGAAGCGAAAGCCGTCGAAGCCATAGCATCGCGCCCAGTAGAGGACGGAGTCGACGATGTATTTGCGCGTCATCAGCCGTTCGGAAGCGATGTCGTTGCCGCAGTGGGAGCCGTCGGACAGCGTGCCGTCCGGCTTGTACCGTAAATAGTAACCGGGCACGAGCTTCGCCAGGTTTACGCGGTAGCCGTCGTACACATGGTTGTATACGACGTCCATTATGACGCGCAGACCTTGATCGTGAAGCGCTTTTATCACGGACTTCAGCTCGCGGATACGGACAAGAGGGTCGTAAGGGTCGGAGGAATAGGAGCCCTCGGGCACGTTGTAGTTTTTGGGGTCGTACCCCCAATTGTACTGCTCGTGCGGACGGGTTTCGTCCACGCTTTCCGTGCTGTAATCGAAAACCGGCAGAAGCTGGACGTGCGTCACGCCGAGGTCAAGAAGGTGGTCGAGCCCGGTCTTGATGCCGTCCGGTCCCCGCGTGCCGGTCTCGGTCAAGCCGAGATATCGGCCTTTATTGGTGATGCCGCTGTCGGGATGGATCGAGAGATCGCGGATGTGCACCTCGTAAATGACCGTATCGAGCGGCGACTCAAGCGGGGGCTTGGCGCCCGGCCAGCCTTCCGGGTCGGCTGCGGCGAGGTCGGCGATATAGCCTCTGTCGCCGTTGACGCCGACCGCGCGGGCGTACGGGTCGACCGCCTCGTTCCACTGCTCGCCGACCAGCACTTTATAGGTATAATATTTGCCGTGAAGGTCGCCGTCCGCCTCCAGCAGCCAGGTGCCCCATTCGCTTTTATTCATGGCGATTGTTTGCGAAGGCTCGCCGTCCCAGCGGTCATACAGCACGACATAAGCCTCGGTTGCGGTGGGAGCCCACAGGCGAAACACGGTGTGGTTTTTCGTATACGCCGTGCCCAGGTCGTCCCCGTGATAGGCGAAAGCGGTGTCGAATTCTCTCGAAAATACGGAAATGCCGGAAGTGACCTCCGGGTTGCCGAAATCGATTTCGTAGTCAATTTCTCTTTGTACGGCCATAACCAGATCTCCTTTTGATCGAAATCCCGTGATGCAATTTATCCCTTATTTTATTCGCGGAGGGCGAATGGGGTACATGACGGTTTTTTATACATGGCAAAAAGAGACTTTCTTCATCGGCTGAGGAAAGTCCCTTTAGCTTACCATAGCGAGCAGACCGCGCGCTCGGCGTCAGTTGTTCGCGGTCTTCGAAGCGGAGGGGGCGCAGATCCCGTCGACACAAGCCGCGTCCGCCGCACTGTCCCCCGGATCGTTCAGGATGGTGAGGGGCCGTTCTTCCTCCCATGCCTTCTGCAGCGTCTGGAGGAACACTTCGCTCGGCTGGGCGCCGGAGACGGCGTATTTGCGGTTGATGACGAAGAACGGTACACCGCGCACGCCGAACCGAGTCGCCTCTTGCTCGTCGAAGCGGACCTCTTCGGCGTAATCGCCGCCGGCGAGCGTTTCGGCCGCCGCTTGCTTGTCGAGCCCGACTTCATCCGCCAGCTCGGCCAACGTTTCATGATCACCGATATGTCTGGAGTCGGTGAAATAGGCTTTCAGCAAACGCTCCGTCATCTCATGCGCCTTGCCATTCGCGGCCGCAAAATGCGAGAGACGGTGGGCATCGAACGTATTTGTCGGAATCATCGTATCGAAACGATAGTTGAGCCCGACCTCCTGTGCCTGACGGCCCACATCGGCGTTCATCGCCATGGCCTGCTCCCGGCTCATGCCGTATTTCGAGGCCAGCATGTCGTGCACGTCGTGCCCGGCATTGCGCCGGGCGTTCGGGTCGAGCTCGAAGCTGCGGTAGATCGTTTCCACATTCCGCTTGCCTTCGAAGCGCTCGAGCGCCGCTTCAAATTTGCGCTTCCCGATATAACAGAACGGACAGACATAGTCGGACCAGATTTCAACCTTCATATCGCACCTCCGGAGATTGGCCTTTCATGCTTGCAGCACTTGCTTCACGGTATCTTTCAGCGGGGCGGGGGTACCGATCAGGCTGCGCAGGTCGCCCGATGTTTTCGAAGTCTCGCCTTCGGCAACCGCCTGATAAATACCGGCGATCATCCCGGCGACCGGCTCAGGCAATCCGGCGTCATGGATCAGCATGCTCTTTTGCTCAGCAAAGGAAACGGCGCGATGGACGATCGGCTTGCCTGTGATCTCGGACATGATTCGGGCCAACTCGTCGAAGCTCCAGGTTTGATCGGACACCAGTGTGTAAGTTTTGTTCTCGTGTCCTTCGCCCGCGAGCACCTCGGCCGCCGCCGCGGCGAGATCGTTGCGGGTGGCGGTGTTCAACGTTCCGGTTCCCGTATTGGTTACGACGGCGCCGTGTTCCACGGATGCATGCAAAGCGGGATTCACGAAAACCTCGGTGTACAGGGAGTTGCGAAGAAACGTATAGGGAATGCCCGTCGTGCGAATCGCGTGCTCGGTAGCCAGGTGGACATGGGCGAGCGGAATGGCGGACTGTTCGGCGAACGCGAAGCTTGTATAAGCAATGTGTCCGACACCCGCTTCCTTTGCGGCCTTGACCACATTGGCATGTTGCACGATCCGGTTCGTGTCGTCGGAGTCCGAGCTCGAAACGAACAGGAGCCTCGATGCGCCGGCAAAAGCTTTCGCCAACGAGGCGGGATCCGAATAATCGCCGTAACGAACCTCAATTCCCCGCTCGGCGAGAGACGAGGCCTTCTCCACATTGCGGACGATCGCGGTGATTCGGCTTGCGGACATTTGCTTCAGCAGATGAGTGATGACCAGGCTTCCAAGCTCGCCTGTGGCGCCTGTAACATAAATGGACATGTAGTTCCTTCCTTTCGTTTCAAATAGGATAAGGTGCCGGCTCCAAGGAGGCGGCTGCCATCTGTAACAATTATAGTTACAACCCAAGTTTGGCGACATAATTTTCCAGCACCAGGCGTAGCAAGGCTTTCCGG
>NZ_CAUPYC010000032.1:0-44522 GCF_963515335.1 uncultured Paenibacillus sp.
CCACAAACCCTTGCTACATCAACACTTGGAAATAAATGTCGCCAAACTCGGGTTTCAATGATAAAATTTGGGTTGGAAATTTAAGGGGGTTATGCGGATGAAAGCAAGGAAAATGTCCTTTATCATTGCATTGGTGGTTTTATCCCTGATTGTAAGCGCCTGCGGAAACAGCGGCGGCGGAAACCAGAACAAGGGCGGCATGGACATGGGCAACAAAGATATGGGCAACATGGACATGGGCAACTCGCAATCGGGTTCGGATGCAGGTAGCGCCGGCGAAGTCACCGCGGTGGCTTCCAACTGGAAATGGGAATTGTCCCAAACGGAATTTAAGGTAGGGGAGACCGTTACGTTTTCCGTTCAGAGCAAGGAAGGTGTTCACGGGTTTTCAATTGAGGGCACTGACATCAATCAGCAAATCGCTCCCGGAGAAACCAAGACGGTAACGTGGACGCCCGATAAAGCCGGAGAATACACGATAGCATGCAGCGTGGCGTGTGGAGCGGGCCATAATGACATGGTACAGAAAATAACGGTCAGCGAATAGGAGTTAACTGCTGTTATGGCTCAGAATCAACAGCTTCATTTCAAGCGGCACATCTTGGTCGGCGCGGCAGGAGCGCTATTGGTGTGGTTTTTTTGGCTGACTCGTCCCGAATGGAGCGGCGAGATGAGAATGTGGCGCTCCTTCGGCGATGCTTCCCTGATCCTGTTGTTTTTCACACTGGCGATCGGACCTTTGTCCCGACTTTGGCCGGGCGCGGCTATTCTGCAGCGATACCGCCGCCAAGCCGGGATTTGGTTTGGTGTTCTCGCTTTGATCCACGGGTTTTTGATATGGGACGGGTGGGCGCGCTGGAGTATTTCCCGCTTTCTAGGGTATGAATTTATTCCCCAGCTGAATCGTGTGGTACGTTTGGAGCCCGGGTTCGGATTGGCGAACGTAATCGGCATGATCGTCTTGTTTTTTGCCGTCGTATTGATGGCTACGTCGTCCGAGCGTGCGCTCAAAGCCTTGGGACCTTCATGGAAATGGCTCCACCATAGCGCCAATACCATTTTTTACTTAAGTGCGGTGCACACCGGGTATTTCCTCTATATTCACTACACCGTATCCTTTCATAAAAATCCGGCACCGCCGAATTGGTTCAGGCTGCCTTTCTTAGCCCTGGTCGCCTTTTTATTGATGATCAAGCTGCTCGCCTTCATAAAGACCGTCAGAAAACGAAAAGCTGTGTAACGGGGCGGGCAAGGCGGCTCCGCCCGAATATAAGCGAGGAAAGGCTCGCGCCCGGCATCATCGCAGGATGGTGCTTTTTGCTGTGCGCATATGCGGTTCTCATCAATTGTTTACCGGGTATTTAACTGCTCCTGCTTCGAATAGGGTAAAATGATACGACTACAGAGAAATGGAGTTGGCACAATGAACAAAGATGAAGTGCTTTTGACGCAAGAGGGTTTGGCGAAAATAGAGGAGGAGCTTCGCGAGCTCAAGACCGTCAAGCGCAAGGAGCTGGCCGAGCGGTTAAAGGTGGCGATCAGCTACGGCGATCTCAAAGAAAACAGTGAATACCATTCGGCCAAGGATGACCAGGCATTCATGGAAACCCGGATTCTGATGCTGGAGCGGATGTTGAGAAACGCGCGGATTGTGGATGAGAAGAGCCTGAACTTGAACGAAGTGACCGTAGGATGTATCGTGATTTTGAATGACATTGAATTTGCCGAGCGGTTGGAGTACCGGATTGTCGGTCCTGCCGAGGCCAACGCGGCGGATAACAAAATTTCTTACGAAAGCCCGCTCGGGAAAGAACTTCTGGGCAAAAAAGTAGGCGATGTGATCAGTGTGAACGCTCCCATGGGCATCCTGCAATATGAACTTCTTAAAATCAAAGCGACCTCATAGCAACCGTGGCTTTCTCGCCAATCTGCGGAGTCGGGACTAGTCAATATCGGCATATAGGTCATCCTCATAAGGGATGGCCTTAAACTTGCGGTTACAGACAGTCCGGTCCTCAAACGGAAATGTAAAGCGCGGTGGTCAATCTTTACCTAATCCCAACTTGCCATCTCTTATCCATTATGGTTATGGTAAATCAGAAAAATTGGGATTTATGCTGATGCGCCGGTCTATGGCAGCATGCATGATCCTGTCTTTGATCGCAGTCGCGCCGCTCACGCTGATTCTGTATCCGATCTTGCGGTTGTTGTTCATTGGTTTCGGAATGGCAGGCATTCATTACTTGCTCATCATCCTTTTGCTATACGTTCCTTTGATTCTGCCGGCTGCGTTGTACCCAGAGTGGAAGAATTGATGCATGGAGTGCCTGGGAAGGTGGGGGCGATAAAAAAGTAATACGTTTAAGAAAGTATTACTTTGTATTTTTGGTAGTGATATGCTATTAGTAAATCTGGAGATCGAGGCAATCATTATGGTGGAAATACTGGTAAATCAGGGCACCCCTCATTTTATTTCGTAAAGTAGTGTGTCCCGCGAAAAAATGATTATGCAAGATGTTGGAGATATTATAGCGGCACGCGATTGGATTTAAAAGCTATGAAAAGAGGATAACGCAATGAATAAAGAGTCCATTTACGGATTGACCTTCGATCAACTGACGGTATGGCTTGCGGAACGCGGGCAAACGAAGTTTCGGGCATCGCAGGTGTGGGATTGGCTTTACCGGAAGCGGGTAACGGACTTCTCTGAGATGAACGACGTCAATGGAGAGTGCCTTCAACTATTGGCGGACCATTTTGTCATCCGAACCTTAAGCGAACACACGAGGCAGGAATCGGTGGACGGCACGGTCAAGTTCCTGTTCCAATTGCGGGACGGCAATCTGATTGAAACGGTATTAATGCGGCATAAATTCGGACTCTCGGTCTGTGTGACGACCCAGGTGGGCTGCAACATCGGGTGCAGCTTTTGCGCGAGCGGGTTATTGGCCAAAAGCCGCGATTTGTCCGCCGGCGAAATCGTGGAGCAAATTATGAAAGTTCAGTTTCACCTGGATCATGCGGGGCAGGATGAAAGAGTGAGCCACGTTGTGGTTATGGGGATCGGCGAGCCGTTCGACAATTATAACAATCTCGTTGACTTCATACAGGTTGTCAAAGATCACAAAGGGCTGGCTATCGGTCCGAGACATATCACCGTATCGACGAGCGGCCTTGCCGGCAAGATCCGTGAGTTCGCGGATAACGACCTGGGAGTCAATCTGGCGATCTCTTTGCATGCGCCGAACGATGAGCTGCGTACCCGGATCATGAAAATAAACCGCGCCATTCCAATCGGTCAATTAATGCAGGCCATCGATTACTATTTGGCAATAACGAACCGCAGAATTACGCTGGAATATATTCTGCTGAAGGATGTCAACGACCGCAAGGAACACGCCCTTGAGCTGGCCGGTCTGGCAGGCGATCGGCGGCAGCTCGTCAATGTCAACCTCATTCCCTATAATCCGGTGAATGAACACAGCCAATATCAAAGAAGCGAGCAGGAATCGATAAGCGCATTCTATGATACGTTGAAAAAGCAGGGCGTAAGCTGCAGCGTCCGCCTTGAGCATGGAGCCGATATCGATGCCGCTTGCGGGCAGTTAAGAAGCAAACAGCTGTCGGTTTGAAGCGAAAGAGGTGCCGTCATGCACAGTAGCTCGACGAAAAATGCTGACGTCGGCGAAATGCCAACGTCAGCAGCGTTAAATTCAAACTTGCCGCCGATCAGCTTCATATAAGCCGCAAAGCAACTTGCCAAGCAATAACAGTACTTGACATTACAATATTTTTCTAATTCAGAAACTCTAACCCAATCGGTTCGACTCGTTCTATCTTTTGTGAAAATTGAGTATAAGATAATAATATTTAATATTTACTTGTGTTAATTCGTGTATTGAGCCAGCACAGCTACAGACAACAGACTAAGGGTGAAATTCTTTGAGCAAAACAAAGCGCCAATATAACTCGGTGCGAAGGACGCAGGCGAAGCAGCAAACGATGCTGGATATCGTGGAGGCCGCGGTAACCATGCATTCCGCAGGGATTACTGCCGTTGAAGAAGTGGCGAAAGAGGCCGGTGTTTCAGCAGCCACCGTTCGCAAATATTTTCCTACCCAGGAAGATCTCTTTAAAGGCTGCACGCTGCATTTCTCCCGGAAATATAGTCCTCCGTCTCCGGAGCAGTGGGCCCAAATCGATGAGGCGTCCGAAAGAATAAGCGTTTGCGTCGAACAGCTGTATGCGTTTCTGGAGATATCCATGGGTGTTACTTGGCTGGCGTTTCGAACGCAAGACGAATCTCCTGTAATGAAACAAACACTCCTTCACATGGAGCAATACATAGATGTCGCAGTGAACGCCGTATTCGGCAAAAAACAACCGAAAGATGCCTTCGCAAGGAAGGCCGTGAGGTCCGTTTTACATCCTCTTTATTACCGCGCCCTGCGATTACATGGGGGATTTCAGCCGGATGAGTGCATCCGGTTTTCATCCAATACGATTGCAAGCATATTAAATAATGGAGGTATCGGGAAAAATGATTACATCTAATCTGAACACACTGGATCTGTTGGAATGTTGGTTTGAAAATGATCAAAATACAAGACAAAAAGCGGCATTTCCACTTTACAAAAGTACGGGCACCAATAACCTGGCGGTTGTTTACTTTGAAATAGAACCTGGTAATAACCTTGGTTCTCATACGGATAGTGCCGAGGAAATTATCCTCATCCTTGAGGGAGAAGCCGAGGCAACCGTTGGCGATGAACTAGGGAAGCTGTCTAAAGGGGAATTAGCTCTTATCCCCGCCATGTTGCCGCACGATGTTAAAAACACCGGTTCCGACACTTTAAAGGTTATTGGTTTCTTCTCGAGCCCTAATGTGGTTTCTACTTTTGTTGAACCGCTTATGCCTATCAATCAAAGAGCGGTAGGGACTCCTCCAATTGACAGTGAACAACCGCTGCCTTGGAACGAAATATTCAAAAAATTAATCGGATAAGCTGCACAACGAGCTGGCCACCCTACATCAGGGTGGCTTTTTGCAGGTTTTATCATTGACATAGAATCTGATTAGGGAGCATATTATTCTTGTATATTCAAAAATTCAAATATATCAAGATAAGAAGGGATCAATTTGTTTCCAGCAAAACGAAGCGGCAGATTTCACGGTTATTCTTCAGTCCATTTTCAGCGGGATTTGATCTCAGGTTTCACGGTGGCCATTATAGCTCTGCCGTTAGGGTTGTCCTTTGCTATCGCTTCTGGCGTAGCACCAGTGTACGGCATCTATACGACCATCATTGCCGGCATTCTGATTTCTTTGTTCGGGGGTTCGAGGTTTCAAATCGGGGGTCCCACCGGTGCATTTGTGCCCGTCCTGCTTGGTATTGTGTTGACGGAAGGGTATGAAAGTTTATTGCTGTCCGGGCTGATGGCGGGCGTCCTGCTGGTGCTGATGGGTGTATTTCGATTGGGGGCGCTGATCCGTTACATCCCTCGTCCGGTTACCGTCGGGTTTACGGCAGGCATAGCCGTCATCATTTTCGTCGGGCAGGTTGCGAATTTTCTCGGGCTAAGAGACATCGAAAAGCATGAAGCATTCCTGCCTAACGTCAGGGAAATCCTTGCAAATATTTCTACGATCAACGTATATAGTGTGCTGACAGGCGCGATCTGCCTTGCGGCCATCCTCCTTATTCCGAAAATGTCCCGACGATTGCCGGAGGCAATCATCGGGCTGGTCCTATCGACATTGGCGGCCGCATGGATTTATCCGGGCGAGGTGGCGACGATCGGCACAGTATTTGGAGCGATACCGAGCGAATGGCCGGCGATAAGTCTGCCTGCCGTAAGCGGGGAGAAAATCATCCGTTTGCTGCCTTTGGCCTTCGTGGTGGCCATGCTGGGAGCAATAGAGTCGCTGCTGTCCGCGGTTGTCGCCGACCGGATGGCCGGAACAAAGCATAACAGCAACCGTGAACTGATCGGACAGGGGATTGCCAATATCATAACTCCCCTGTTCGGAGGAATTCCGGCCACCGGAGCCATCGCCAGAACGGCGGCTAATATTCGTCATGGAGCCGCCACCCCTCTCGCGGGCATTATCCACGGCTTGGTCGTGCTCGTGATTTTACTGGTTTTTGCGGATTATGCCGCGAACATCCCTCTGGCGGCGATGGCCCCGATCTTGATGGTCGTCGCCTGGAACATGAGCGAGCGTAAAGAGTTCCGGCACTTGATCAGCGTAAAAAGCGGCGACTCGATCGTCATGGCGGTTACTTTTCTGCTTACGGTGCTTACGAGTCTGACGATAGCCGTCGGAGCGGGACTGGGTCTCGCGGCCATTCTGTTCATCAAGCGGATGGGCGAGGTGACCGGGATGACGAAGGCAGCTCCCGATCCGCATAGCACAAACCGCAAGGTACGGGCTAATCACTCGCACCCGGATCGGGAATGCCCTCAGCTGCAGATTTTTACGTTGGAGGGATCGCTGTTTTTCGGGGCGTCCGATCTGCTGGGAGAGACGGTGGCAAGCCAGTTGAGGAAGAACGCAAACGTCCTGATTTTGCGGATGGGCAGAGTGTTGTATATGGATATGACAGGGGAGTCCCAGCTTAGGCATACGGTTCGCGAATTGCGGAAACAGGGACTGGAAGTATACATTTCAGGGCTTCAAGCGCAGCCGAGGGAGATGCTTTCCCGCAGCGGGTTCATAACCGAAGTCGGGGCGTCCCGTTTTTTTGCGCACACGGGTGAAACGCTTGTATTTGCATTATCCCAAGGGATCGATCATGATAAGTGTAAAGGCTGTTCCCGAAACGTTTTTCAAGAGTGCGCCGGTCTGTCCAGATCCGCCGCGGTTACGGAGGTTGTGAATGAACTCAGAGCTTCAAAGGTTTAAAGCGGAGTTTTTTAAAGCGCTGGCCCATCCGTTGCGCATTCGGATTTTGGAAGTGCTGGCCGATGGCGTGAAAAGCGTCAATGAAATACAAGCCGTGCTTGGATCGGAAGGCTCGGCCGTATCCCAGCAGCTCAGCATACTGCGGTCTAAAAATATCGTACAGGGGCAAAAAGAGGGCAATCGGGTCCTTTATTCCCTTCGGGACCCGATGATTGTCGATTTGCTTACGATCGCGAAACAAATCTTCAGCAATCATTTGATCGATACGATCTCAATGCTGGATGAATTCAGCGAAGCGGCCTCGGATAAGACCGAGAGGCAGCCTGATGGTTAAGAGAGCGCCGCTGTCGGCGGGGACCATTCAAGCGATGTGATGCGGCCCCTCCGAATTGCGGGTTAATGGCCGTTTGTTCGTTCCGTCGGCATTTATTCGATACAGTTGGGTATTTCCGGCCGAATCCGGCGCGGCGAATAAAAGCGCCGTGCCCGAAGGGAACCACTGTGCGTCGGAAGCGCCCTCTTGGAAGATCGTGCTGCCGAAGCCGGTGAGAGTCCAATAAAGCCAAATGTCGAACATTCCTCCTTGGTCGGACGTATAGGCGATAGCCGATCCGGCTCCGCCGTCAAGCCGCGGTGTCTCATAACGATGCATCCGTAAATCCTCCCCCAATCATTTTCAAACCGTCATGCAGTTTATTCGGGGGCAAGGAAATGGGCGCACGGGCGCAGCAAAAAAACAAAACACCTCGCGGGTCGCGGTCGTCGCACGAAACCCGGCAAGGTGTTTTTCCATTCGGCTATTGTTCTTCAAACGCCTGTTTGGCGACGATGTACATCGCCTGCGTCCATGCGAGCGGGGTATTCCCGTTCCACGCGTTGGACCGGCTGTAGTACAGCTCGGGAATCGAGCCGTCTTCCAGCATCACTTCTTCTTGCTTGCGAAGGTAATATTCCGCTTTCGCCCGGTCGCCCAGCTGCATCCAGGCCAGCGCCAGGAAGGCAAATCCGAAGCACCATTCAGCCTCGGTTCCCCGGTAGCATTCTTCCGGCATATACCGTCCGAGTTCCTTCTCATACGTTGAATAATAGGAGTCGCATTCGTAGCGAATGACGCCTTTGTCCCGCACCAGCCGGTCTTCAACCTGTTTCAGCACCACCTCGGACATTTCATGCCCGAAAACCCGGTACGGATAGATCAGGCTAAGCTGAGCGAGATCGTATTTTCTCGTGGGCGTTTCGTATGGAAAAAGCTCGTATAGGGCGGTCATGCCCCTATCGATCATGGACTGCGGCACATCCACGATACCTTGTACGCTTCTCAGTCCCGCGACGCAAGCGGCGATGCTGCTCGATCGAACCTCGACATTTTCCTCCCAAGCGCCCGAATCCCCGCATTTCCAATACTCCAGTGTATGGAGGTATTGCACGAGCTTCTCGACGATCCGGACATCGTGGTCATCCCGAAGCGTCGTTTTGCCTTTCTTGATGCCCTCGCCGATGCCGAAAAGCAGGCCGCCGATCGCATCGTTCTGGGCATGGCCCCACGGCGTATGGATTTCCTGAACGTCCTTTGAATATCTGGCATGTATAAACTCATAAGGGTGAACCGGTTTTATGAGGCAATGGATATCGAGCTTCCACTCATATTCCTTCAGCATATCGAGCCAGCGGTGGTAAATGCCCTCATAATTACGGCAAGGCTTGTCCAGGTAAGCGAGGCTCACATACACGTTGTCCCGGATCCACACGTAGGCGTAGTCATTGGACGGCGCTGCCAGGAACAATCCGTTCTCCAATTTCAGGGTATCGAGAATCTCATAGGAACGGGCTATTTTGTCGTGCACCAACAGTTGAGTGTTCATGTCGGCATCCCCTCTCTCATTCACTCGCGATGCGTTTCGTGGTGATAGAGTGAAATATATCGTTATTATCGGTTCGACATCGTTCGACTTTTAGCGTTATGTAAATATTCGGCGATCCCGGACGATTCTAGCGTGTTTTTGAACGCTTAATACCAGTATGGGAAGTTTTGCTGAAAATGATACCTATGAATGATAGATAGTCGGTAATCCTGTAAAAAAGCAAAACCATTCCCGAGAACGGATAATATGGCCTGCTTGCGCCTTGGTTAAAAATCTTTAACCTCGGTCTGGGTCTAAAGCGGGATGCGGAATAACACTTCGTGTGGCAAAGTAATACCCGTGGTCAGTTGAGAACATGGGAGGTTCGTACCTATGAAATTCCATTTCTATGTGGGTAACGATAACGGCAACAGCGAGCACGATTTGATTATTGACGGGAAATTGATTCAGCAGCCGAACGTGAACTGCACGGTGGACGAGCTGCCGTGGAGCGAGGAGCAGTCGCCCGAGAGCTTTATTAAAAATCTGCAGGACCAGCTCGTCGTAACGGTCGATTCTCCGTCTGCGCGTCCCGGCATGTATTATGTCGGCAAGTTCGCGCTGGAAAGCGGACAGATTCTGGACAATCTGCAGATCGGCATCGATTTGAAAAGCGACATGGACCTGCCGGTGGTCAACACGCTGGCCCAGATCGCGGCGGTGGCCGTCCAGAAGGCGTACGAGGAAGAGAAGAAGATTCCGGACGGCATCGAGGTGGAGGCGGATATGGTGACGGCGCTGCCGGTGACGCAGCATACGGACGAAACCTCGGCCAAGTTCGAGAAAAGGTTCATGTCCGGCTCCCACAACGTGACGGTTCATCTCGGCATGCAGCGGGTGGGCGTCAAGATCGTTTTCCCGTTCGCGAAGGTTGTGCCGGAAGCGACGCCCGTTATTTTCACGCTTCAGAAGGATGCCGAAGGCAATTGGCGCGAAGGCGACATTTTTCAGGAATTCGTGCAGACGTATGAAATCGACAAAAAATTCAACGGCAGCTTTTTCAAGGATAAGCGTATTCTTCATGTCGACATCGGCGACGGATCGACCGAGTATCCGATCACGGAGGGGAACAAGTTTCTGCGGCAGTTCGTGTACGGGAGCCATCATGGAGCGGGGTATGCGATTGAGGAAGCGCTCGACGAGTTCAACCGGCTGATCCATCTGCCCGACAGCCCGCGGCAATTTTTCAGCGATGTGATCAAAAACCCGAAGCACAAGTATCATGCCCGCGCGATCAAGACGTTGAAAAGGCCGCTGGAGAGTCAGGTCAGGCAGATCGTCCAGAATGTAAAAAAGCAGCTGACCAAGGCGCGGAACGAAATCGACTTGATCTGCGTGTATGGAGGCGGCAGCATCCTGATGCGATCGATCCTGCATCCGCAGTTGACGGAGCTGTGCCAAGAGCGTGAAATGCAGCTGCTGTACATCCCGGCCGAGTACGCGGTTCAACTGAATGCGATGGGGCTGGATGCGTTCGTGCGCGGCAAAATCTACGAGGCATTGAAGAATAAAGCCGTTCAGCCTGCGTGATCGTGATGAAGAAGACCAAGCAGCCGGGCGACAACTTCAGCTTGAAAACGAAGAAAACGGAAGATCCGCTGGTCATGCAGTGGATTAACGCGCAAACGAATCTGATGGATTCGCTTCGATACCTCATCGAGAACGAAATCGTGGAAAATGGGGTGCGGAACCTTCAAGCCCATATTCCGACCGAAAGAAACGCGTTGAACGGAGGCTCCGCTTCGGAGCTTTCTCCGTTGCAGCGCGAAACGGCGGAGACCGACGTTCCAGCGGCTGCCCGGCCGTTGGAGACCGAACAGCCTGTAGAGCCGGAACAGCCGGTATCGGCCTCACATGATGACCCGACGCGGAAGGAAGCTCCCGCCGTGCCCATACGTGAGGAAACGCTATTGCCGGCGCAGCCGGCCGCCGACCATGAGCCGGAACCCGCCGAGCCCGAACCGCCGATCGAGGACGAAATCGACGACGAAGATATCGAGGCGTGGATCTGACATGAAAAAGCCCAAGCGTTGTTGTACGATGACAAATGCTTGGGTTTCTTTGTGCTTTTGCTCGATTTGTGTCATCTATCATTACATACCCTTCCTCTTTTTTCTGCACATAGACCGGTTTTGAGAGCTCGGCTTCCGCTTACAAAGTCATATCGAGCTATACAAAGTAGCATGAAGTCATGCTACATAATATAAAATAATACGTAGTAATACTTAATAATACTTGGCGTTACTCGGCAACTTCAACAAAATTGAGCATTCACCTTATCCAACAGGTGACTCGGTTCTGACCGGGCGCCTCCCAAGCATATAATCATACCAGCATATTCCATTGTCCCACCGTGTTGATATAATAGGCTTGGGAAAAATGTCGTTTTATATCGATAACCAATTCGGGGAGGGTTTGTGCATGGCAAACGGCAAGGGCATGTCCATCAAAACCATCGTGGCAATCGGCATCGGGTCGGCTTTATTCGTCATACTCGGACGCTTCGGTTCGATTCCTTCGGGCGTGCCGAACACCAACATTGAGACCGCATACGCTTTGCTCGCATTAATGGCACTGTTGTACGGCCCGGTCGCCGGACTATTGGTCGGTTTGATCGGCCACACACTGAAGGATGCCATTTTCTACGGTTCGCCCTGGTTCAGCTGGGTGATCGCTTCGGCAATCGTCGGCCTGATCATCGGGCTCGCTGCGCGAAACATCCGCATTCACGAAGGTGAGTTCGGCACCGGGGAGTTGATCCGGTTCAACATCTACCAGATTATCGCGAACGCGGCAGCGTGGTTCGTCATTGCGCCGGTGCTGGACATTCTCATTTACGCCGAGCCGTCGAACAAGGTTTTCACGCAGGGGCTTGTCGCCGGGGTGGCGAACATCGTGACGGTTGCCGTTCTGGGCTCTGTGCTGACGGTCGCTTACGCCAAGACGAGAACGAAGACGGGAAGCCTGACCAAACAAGCATAAAACGATGAGCCGGTGATCCAAGCACCGGCTTTTCCAATCTATCCAAAGGCTGTCGGAAATGGTGGGCACGGTGCTGCAGGACCCGGACAGGCAATTCGTCGGATTAACCGTGGCGGAGGACATAGCGTTCAAGCTTGAAATAAAGGCGTGCCGGCTGCAAGGCCCAGCTCGCGGCATGGGCGGATGGCCTTGATCATGCCGAAGCCGAAACGAACCGGCCTGCTTTGATTGAATTGGAGAATATTTGTTTCGGCTACGAAACGGACAAGCCGTGGCTCCTTGCGCTGAAGGAGCAGCTGTGGCTTTTTCTCCTTTGTACGTTTGGGATTTATGGGCTGACGTATGTATTGTTCCGATTCTGGTTTAATAAGGAATAGCGCAGCGCATAATATGCCCCATATGTTTAGAATTTGTCGAACAAGGAGTTGAACCGATGGACACGGGAATTTTGCTGGAATACGCATGGGTGCTGATCGTTCTGATCGGACTCGAGGGGATTCTGGCCGCGGACAACGCTTTGGTTATTTCAATCATGGTCAAGCACTTGCCCGAGAAGGAAAGGAAGAAGGCGCTGTTCTACGGCCTGGCCGGCGCGTTCGTATTCCGGTTTGCGTCTTTGTTCATCATTTCGTATTTGGCGAATGTATGGTATGTGCAGGCGATCGGCGCCGCCTATTTGCTGTATATTGCGATCAGCCATATGGTGAAAAGGCTGTTTGTCCGCCAGGAGAAGCATATGAAGGAGGCCGAGAAAAAGCCGGAGAACTTCTGGTTTACGGTGCTTAAGGTCGAGCTGGCCGACATCGCCTTCGCGATCGACGCCATCCTGGCGGCGGTCGCGCTGGCGATTACGCTGCCGGCAACCGATCTGCCGCAGATCGGCGGGCTCGACGGTGCCCAATTCCTCGTTATTTTGGCCGGCGGCATTATCGGCCTGGTAATCATGAGGTTTGCCGCATCCTACTTCGGCAATCTGCTGGTCAAGCGGCCCGGCCTGGAGACGGCGGCCTTCGCGATCGTCGGTTGGGTAGGCGTCAAGCTGGCCGTCTACACGCTCTCCCATCCCGATGTCGGGGTGCTGGATAAATACTTTCCGAAGAGCGCGGCGTGGAAAACGATTTTCTGGGGCGTGCTGATCGCCATAGCGGTCGCAGGCTGGTTCCTGTCGAAGGAACGGAAGACCGCGGAAGCCGACAGAATGTAACAAAATATAATGAGAAGATCTTCATGATTAAAAGCGTCTCATAAAACCCACAACCAGGACGCTCCCTTCGTATGCTATTATCGTATGGATGCGAAGGGAGTGTTTGTTTGTGGCGACCGATCAAGCGCAAGCGGTGCGCAATTTTACGGTGTCTACGGATATTTTCTATCAGCCGGATCTCGATATTTATGCCCAGATGATCTACATCGTGCTCAGCTCCAGCACATCCGAGAGCTCGATGCCGACGTTGTCCGCGATCGCGGCCAAAGGCCGGATGACGCCGAAGCAGGCGGTGAAAGCGATGCAGACGCTGGTCAAGCTCAAGCTGATTCCGCATAAGCTGTTCCGGCAGATGATCGGCGAATTCCAGGACGATCGGCTGTCGTGGGCGGCGAAAGGTTTGCTTACATACTGCAGGAAGCAGCCGACGATTACGATCGCCGAGCTGCTGGAGCTGTGCGACCAGTCGGGCGAGGACGAGCAAAGCATCCGGCGAGCGCTGGTCGAGCTGAGGGATGCGGGTTATCTGGAGGAGTATCCGGAAATCAGCAAGCTTGCGAACTGAATGGGAGAAGGAAAGCGGCGATAACGGGACATGGAGCCCGTTCTCGCCGTTTTTTTGTGACAAAACGCCCTTATGAAAATTAAGCTATCAAAACAAAGTTAAAACTGTAAAGTATAGTTTACACTTTAACGTAGTGCACCGAGAATTCCCCTTCCTCTACAGGTGGTGGGATGAATCGGTGCCATACAGAGCGACGGGATCAAGCAACGGTCAGGCACCTCCATTGATCCCGCACAAAAGGCATCCCTCGGATGCCCTTTCTTTCTGCATGGTTTTACAGGATGCACGTAAATTCGTCCACGTCTTTCCTGAAGGGCAGGGAGGGCTGCGCGCCCGGTTTGGTGACGGCAAGGGCGGACACTTTGACTGCGAACCGCACCGCATCGGGAAAGCTCAGCTTCTCCGCCAGCCCGACCGCCAACCCCGCATTAAAGGAATCGCCGGCGGCCGTCGTGTCAACGACCTCCACCTTACAGGCCGGCACGAAGCCGATTCCGTCCTCCGTCTGATAGGCCACGCCGTCTCCGCCCCGCGTCAGCAGCGCTTTGCCGACGCCGAGGCGCTGCAGCCCGGCGATGATTTGCTCGGGACTTAGCGCCTGCCGCACATCTCCGGCCGCCAGCAGCATCCCTTCGGTCTCGTTCGGCGTAATGATGTCGGTCAACTCATAAATCTCGGCAGAGAGTGTCTTGGCCGGCGCCGGATTCAGGATCGTGACGACATTGTGCTTCTTGGCGGTCGTTAAAGCCGCTTTAACGGTTTCGATCGGAATTTCGAGCTGCACCATGAGCACGTCCGCGTTTTTGATGAGGTCCTCGCCTTGCGCGATATGAGCCGGCGTCAGCTGCATGTTCGCGCCCGGAGAAACCACAATGCAATTGTCCCCGGTATCGGTGACGGGAATGAAGGCCATGCCGGACGGATATTCCTCCAGTACGCTGATAGGGTCGGTCACGATGCCTTCCATCTGAAGATGCTCCAGCAACTGCCGGCCGAACGGGTCTTGCCCGAGACAACCGAACATGACGACATGGGCGCCCAGCCTGCTGGCCGCAACAGCCTGGTTGGCGCCTTTGCCGCCCGGTACGGTCGTATAGTTCCCCCCCAGTACCGTCTCCCCAATTACCGGCAGCTTGGGGGTTTGGATGACCATATCCATATTGATGCTGCCGACGACCACAATGTTCGCTTTCGGTTTCATTGTTATTCCGTCCTTTCTTTATAGACAAATATGGCATTTGCCTACTTGTTGACTCTATCATAACGGATTGCCGCATATTTTTGGCGGGAAATTATGAAGGCCGCCCCTCATTTGGAGACAACTCATTTGGCGGGTTATGCTAGAATGAAGGGCAGGGAGGGATGGCCGTGCAGGATCTTACGCTGCTTTTGTTTGAACGGATGGGCATTTTTCTGATGCTGACCTTCATTTTCACGCGCATCCCTCTGTTTCGCCAGCTGCTGGACCGCAAAATTTCATGGATGAACCGTTTGTATTTCTCGTGCCTTTTCGGGTTGTTCGGTATATTGGGCACTTACGCGGGAGTGGTCGTTCGGGACGGAACGGTATCCTCTTCGTTCTGGATGCTGCCGCTCGCGCAGGATGAAGCGATCGCGCATTCCGCGCTGGTCGGCGTCGTCATCGGCGGGTTGATGGGCGGTCCTTACGTCGGCATCGGATCGGGCTTGATCACCGGAGCGCTTATGGTGTATATGGGCGGTTTCGCTGGGTGGGCGGGCGGAATCGCCGCGTTGGCCACCGGCATCCTGGCGGGAGGGGTAGCGCGGTTTTTCTCGCAGGAACGGGTCATTTCTCCGGTGAAAGCGCTCTTTATCGGCATGTTCGCCCCGATCCTGCTGATGGGCGTCATCCTGATCTCCGCCGCTCCGCCCGACGAGGCGATTCAATTGGTGAACCTGATCGGCATCCCGATGGTGCTGACCAACAGCGTGGCGATTGCGATTTTTACCACGATGCTGCATGTCGCTTTAAGGGAAGAGGAGCGGACCGCGGCGTATGAAACACAGCGCGCGCTCTACATCGCGGAAGCCGCGCTGCCGCATTTGAAGCAGGGACTCACGTTCAAGACGGCGGCGGCGGTGGCGGGGTTGCTCATGCGGGAGTTGAAAGCGGCTGCCGTCGCGATTACGGACAGGGAGCGCATTCTGGCGCACGCCGGTATCGGGACGCAGCAGCATGTGCCGGGCGAGAGCATCAAGTCCGAGCTGTCGCGCAAAGCCATCGAGACGGGGGAGCAGCAAATCGCTTACAGCCATGAGCAAATCCAGCCGCATCACGCCTCGCTCGGAGCCGCTATCATCGTTCCGATCACAGAGGGCGGCAAGGTCGCCGGGCTCATCAAGCTGTACTTCCGGCGGCCTCAGGACATTCGCTCGGTGGAAATCGTGCTCGCGCAAGGCCTGGGCCAGCTCATATCCTATCAATTGGGCGCGGCCATGCATGAAAAAATGACGCACCTGATGAAGGAAGCCGAGCTCAAGGTGCTGCATGCGCAGATCAACCCGCATTTCCTGTTCAACACGCTCAATTCGATCAACTCCCTGATCCGGATGGACCCGGATTTGGCGCGGCATGTCACGACGCAGCTCGGCACGTATATGCGGCTTAATTTGAAGGTGACGTCCTCGCAATGGATTTCGTTCCGGCAGGAAATGGAGCTGCTGAAGGCGTATTTGGAAATCATGAAAATCCGTTTCGAGGACCAGTTCGCCGTCGAATGCGACATGGATGCGGAGCTCGAGACGTGGCTGATCCCGCCGGCGACGATTCAGCTGCTGGTGGAGAACAGCGTCAAGCACGGCTTGCGCAACCGGAGAAGCGGCGGCCTGATCCGGATCGGGCTGCGCCGCAGCGGCGGCCGCGCCGAGGTGAGCGTCGAGGACAACGGCACCGGCATCCCGCCCGATTTGCTGGGTAAGCTGGGCGCCAAACCGGTGGCCAGCCGGAGCGGCAACGGCATCGGCGTTTATAATATCAACCAGCGTTTAATCGGTCTGTTCGGCGATGAGGCGAGGCTGCATATCGAGAACAAGGCCAAAGGCGGGTGCCGCTTTATGTTTTCCATTCCCTATATGCATGCGGAAGGTAGTGAAGCCTTTGAAGCCCATTAAAGTGATGATCGCGGAAGACGAACGGCTGGCCCGGGAGGAGCTGTCCTATCTGCTCCGGCAGGAAGAGGATCTGGAGCTTCTGCCGAGCGCGGCTAACGGAGCGGAGCTGCTGGAGCTCGTGCGCGCATGGGCGCCCGACGCCGTTTTTCTGGATGTGCAGATGCCGGAGATGGAAGGCATACAGGCGGCCCGGATGCTCACGGCTTCGCCGTCGCCGCCGCTGTTCGTGTTCACGACCGCCCATGAGGATTACGCGGTGGAGGCGTTCGGGCTGAACGCCGTCGATTATTTGCTCAAGCCCTACAGCCACCTTCGGTTAAAAGAAACGCTGCACCGCATCCGCGGCAAGCTGCGGACGGAGCCGGCAAAGCCGTCCGCCGTTGCGCCGTCCGCGAAGCCGCAGCCGTCCGCTTCCTCGGGCGTCGGCAAATGGAACCGCCTCCTGATGGAGGACGGGGAGAAGCATGTGGTGATCGACCCGGAACAGATCGTCTACGCGGTGCGGGAGGAACGGGTCGTTCTCGTTCATCTGGCGGACGGGACATTCATCACATCGAAACAAACGCTGCAGGAGCTTGAGGACAAGCTGGAAAGCTTCGCTTTCTTCCGCCCGCACCGAAGCTATCTGGTCAATCTGAATCGGATCGAAGAGGTCGTGCCGTGGTTTAACGGCGCCTATAATCTGACGATGCGGGACCGCAAGCAAACGCCGATTCCTTTATCCCGGGAGGCGGCCAAAGAGCTGTTCAGGCTGCTGAAAGGGGAGTAGGCGGTGTCCAAACAGTCCGTTCGGGACTGTTTTTTTGCATTTCGCGCATCGATCGTGACGGTTTGCGCAGTAAATCGCTTCCTCAAACGCAATTATGATTATAATCACAGTAAAGCGCTTTCATTACATGTGAGGAGCTGATTCCGTGACCGTCCGACACATTGAAACGATTCCCAGTGTCCCAGGCAATCCTAATATGCCGTCGTATGAATCGGCCCGCCGCTCTTTCCGCTGGGAGGAGGTCGAGCAGCATTTCACCTGGCACCGGACAGGCAAATGCAATATGGCCTATGAGGCGATCGACCGCCATGCCGAAGGGGCGCTGGCGAACAAGACCGCCCTGATCTATGAGGATGACGACCGGAAGGAGAGCTACACCTTCGAGCAGCTCAGCAAGCTGTCGAACCGGTTCGGGAATATGCTGAAGGAGCTTGGGATCGGCAAAGGCGACCGCGTCTTCTTCTTCATGCCGCGCACGCCCGAGGTCTATGTGGGCATTTTCGGTACGCTCAAGGTCGGGGCGATCGTGGGGCCGCTGTTCGAGGCTTTCATGGAAAGCGCCGTGGCGGACCGGCTCTCCGACGCCGGGGCGGCGGCGATCGTCACGACGTCCAGGCTGAAGCACCGCATAGCGCGCGACAAGCTCCCTCATCTGAAGCATGTCATCGTCGTGGATGAGCAGACGGAGTGGCTGCCCGGCGAAGTCGACTTTCATGTCGCAATGGCGCAGGCGTCCGAAGAGTTGGAAATGACGTGGGTCGACCGCGAGGATCCGCTCATCCTGCACTATACGTCGGGCTCTACCGGAAAGCCGAAAGGCGTGCTGCACGTTCACGGCGCCATGGTGCAGCACTACCTTACCGGCAAATGGGTGCTGGATCTCAAGGACGACGACATCTACTGGTGCACCGGTGATCCGGGATGGGTGACGGGCACCTCCTACGGCATATTCGCTCCGTGGCTGAACGGCGCGACGAACGTGATTCGCGGCGGGCGGTTTTCGCCCGAACGCTGGTACCGGACCATAGAACAATACAAAGTCACCGTATGGTACAGCGCGCCGACGGCGTTCCGCATGCTGATGGCGGCGGGCGACGAGGTGACGCAAGCCTGCGATCTGTCGAGCCTGCGCCACGTATTATCGGTCGGAGAGCCGCTCAATCCGGAAGTGGTCCGGTGGGGGATGAAGGTATACGGCCGGCGCATTCACGATACGTGGTGGATGACGGAAACCGGGGCGCATATGATCGTGAATTACCCGTCCATGGCTATACGGCCGGGCTCGATGGGCAAGCCGCTGCCCGGCATTGAAGCGGCGATTATCGACGATAAAGGCAATGAGCTGCCGCCCAATCGTTTGGGCAATCTCGCGATCCGTACCCCATGGCCGTCCATGATGCGCCAGATATGGAACAATCCGTCCAAGTATCAGGAATATTTCCGCCTTCCGGGCTGGTATATATCCGGGGACTCCGCCTACCGGGATGAGGACGGCTACTTCTGGTTCCAGGGGCGCGTCGACGACGTGATCAACACCTCCGGCGAACGGATCGGACCGTTCGAGGTGGAGAGCAAGCTGGTCGAACACCCGGCCGTTGCGGAAGCGGGCGTCATCGGCAAGCCCGATCCGATCCGGGGCGAGATCATCAAAGCGTTCATCGCTTTGCGGGAGGGATACGCGGAAACGCCGGAATTGCTCGAGGAAATACGCGTATTCGTGCGCAACGGATTGTCGGCGCATGCGGCGCCGCGCGAAATCGAGGTGCTGGGCAAGCTGCCCAAAACAAGATCGGGCAAAATCATGCGCCGCGTGCTGAAGGCGCAGGAGCTGGGGCTCCCGACCGGAGACCTGTCCACGATGGAGGATTAACAATAGCGATGGAGGGATGCGGCATGGATGGAAAGCAAAGAAGCGGCGGCTACGCCGAAGTGTGGCAGTCCGAGAAGTTTAAGGCGCTTATTGCGCGCAAGAGGCGGTTTATTATCCCGATGACCCTCTTTTTCCTTGTGTTCTATTTCACGCTCCCGGTCATGACCTCTTACTCCAAGGTGTTGAACGAACCGGCATTCGGGCAGGTGTCATGGGCGTGGGTATTCGCTTTCGCGCAGTTTGTGATGACCTGGACGCTTTGCATGATTTACTCCAGGAAGTCGGCGCATTTCGACCGCATGGTGGACGATATCAAGAAAGACGCGGGGGTGTAGGCGGATATGGCGATTGCCTTGTTTTGCGCCATTGTATTTCTTACGCTGGTCATTACGTATTTCGCCGCCAAGAAGACCAACAATGCCAGCGAATTTTATACCGCAGGCGGCGGGCTGAAGGGCTGGCAGAACGGCACGGCCATTGCGGGCGACTACATGTCCGCAGCTTCGTTCCTCGGCATCGCCGGAACGATCGCGCTCGCCGGCTTTGACGGGTTCTTCTACAGCATCGGCTTTCTTGTCGCCTATCTTGTCGTTCTCTACTTGGTCGCGGAGCCGCTTCGCAATCTCGGCAAATATACGGTGGCGGACATGATCGCGGCGCGCTTCTCGGACAAAAAGATCCGCGGCGTCGCGGCGCTCAACACCATCTCCATCTCGATCTTCTACATGATCGCCCAGCTCGTCGGCGCAGGCGCGCTGATCAAGCTGCTGCTCGGCATCGATTATACGACCTCCGTCCTGATCGTGGGCATTCTAATGACCATTTACGTCGTTTTCGGGGGCATGCACGCCACAAGCTGGGTCCAGATTACCAAAGCGGTGCTGCTCATGGCAGGCACGTTCATTATCTCGATCATCGTGTTCGCCAAGTTCGGCTTCAGCATTACGGCGATGTTCGATCATATGAAGACAGCTACGCCGCTTGGCGAAGCGTTCCTGAATCCGGGCAACAAATACAAGGTGCCGCTTGAGACCATTTCGCTCAATCTGGCGCTTGTGCTCGGCACCGCGGGGCTGCCCCACATCCTGACCCGTTTCTTCACGGTCAAAGACGCGCCGACCGCCCGCAGCTCGGTCGTGTACGCCACCTGGATTATCGGCATTTTCTACATCATGACGATTTTCCTCGGCTTCGGCGCCGCCGCCTTCGTCGGAGCGGAAGGCATTACAGCCGTCGACAAGGGAGGCAATATGGCCGCGCCGCTGCTGGCCAGAGCATTGGGAGGAGACTTCCTGTTCGCGTTCGTCTCGGCCGTCGCATTCGCCACGATTCTGGCCGTCGTTACGGGCCTCGTGCTTGCCGCGGCTTCGGCGTTCGCGCACGACTTCTACGGGCACATCATCCGGCGCGGCCAAGCGACGGAGAAGGAGCAGCTGCGGACGGCTCGCTGGGCCTCGATCGGCGTGTCGGTGCTGTCGATCCTACTGGCGCTGTTCGCGCAGAAGCTGAACGTCGCGTTCCTGGTGTCGCTGGCTTTTGCGGTTGCCGCCGCCGCGAACCTGCCGGTTATCCTGTTCACGGTATTCTGGAAACGCTTCAACACAACCGGCGCGGTTGCCGGTATGCTCGTCGGCTTGTTCAGCACGGTTATTCTGGTTGCGATCGGGCCGAACGTCTGGTCGCCGGAAGCGGGCAAAGCGATACTGGTCGGCGAGCCGCTTTTCAGCATGGCGAACCCCGGCATCATCTCGATTCCGCTCGGCTTCATTGCCGCCTATGCGGGCACGCTGCTGTCGAGCAGCAAGGACGAAGTCAAGTACCGGGAGATTGTGGTCAAGGCGAATACCGGCGTGTAACGTCGGCTTGTGAAGGTGTGCAAGCAGAGAATGGGGCTGTCCGGAAGCGGAAAACCGCTTGTCGGGCAGGCCCGTTCTTTTATTTGGAGGCGGCTTGTGGGATGATGAGGGAAGAAATGCCGGGCGGGGCGGGCGGACAAGGCTGCCGCCGCTTGCGGACGGTCGGAGAGGGGCTGGGACGTGACGTGAATCAATCGGGGTTCGTATTTTTTCTGGCAGTCGTCGTCGGCACGCTGGCGATTACCTATTATGCGGCGAAACGGACGTCGAATACGAACGATTTCTATGCGGCTGGCAGCCGGTTGACCGGTCTTCAGAACGGGCTTGCGATTGCCGGCGATTATATGAGCGCGGCCTCGTTTCTCGGGATTACCGGCTCCATCGCGCTGTACGGCTTTGACGGCTTTTATTATTCGATCGGATTTCTCGCCTCTTATGTGGTCGTGCTCTATCTGACCGCCGAACCTCTTCACAATTTGGGGCGGTATACGATGGCCGATGCGATAGCGGTCCGTTTCCGGCATAAGGCGCTCCGCGGCGCCGTTGCCTTCAACAATATCGTCATTACTGTATTCTATATGATCGCACAGTTGGTCGGCGCCGGGGGGCTGATCCACCTGCTGCTCAATATTCCGTATTCGTCGGCGATTCTGCTTGTCGGGGGCTTGATGACGATTTATGTGGCGTTCGGCGGCATGCTGGCGACATCGTGGGTGCAGATCGTCAAGGCGATTCTGCTTGTGTCGAGCACTTTTATCGTAAGCCTGATTGTGCTGTCGCGATTTGAATGGGACGTCACGGGATTGTTCTCGAGCATGTCGGACGCGACGCCGCTGGGAGACCGGTTTCTGCAGCCGGGCAACCTTTTTCAAGGACCGGTCGATACGCTCTCGTTCAATCTGGCGCTCGTGCTCGGCACGGCGGGCCTGCCTCATATCATCGCCCGTTTTTATACGGTGAAGGATGCGCGAACGGCGCGAAGCTCGGTTGTGACCGCAACTTGGGTGATCGGCGTCTATTATGCGATGACGATCTTTCTCGGGCTTGGAGCGGCAGCCCTTGTGAGCTGGGAGCAGCTGTCGGAGAGCAACAATCTCGCCGCGCCGCTGCTCGCCAAGGCGCTGGGCGGCGATTTTCTGATGGCGTTCATTTCGGCCGTGGCGTTCGCCACGATTCTGGCCGTCGTCTCCGGACTGGTGCTTGCGGCATCGTCCGCTTTCGCGCACGATGTATACAGCAGCATCATTCGGCGCGGGCAAGCGACGGAGGCCCAGCAGATGCGCGTTGCGAAAATGTCGGCGGTCGCCGTCGGCGCGGTGTCGATCGTGCTGGCGCTGGGCGCGCAGAACCTGAACGTCGCGTTTCTCGTCTCGCTGGCGTTCGCCGTGGCGGCCTCGGCCAATCTGCCGGTCATCCTGCTCACGCTGTTCTGGCGAAGGTTTAATGTGTACGGCGCGTTGACGGGGCTGTTCACGGGGCTCGTGTCGTCGGTGCTGCTCGTTGTGCTGAGCCCGAACGTGATGGATCCGGCTGTCGGCTGGATCCGGGCGGAGGCGATTTTCCCGTGGATGAATCCCGGCATCGTGTCGATCCCGCTCGGTTTTCTCGGGGGCATCGTCGGTACATGGCTGACATTCAAGGCGGACACGGCTGGCGCGGCGCGGTTCGACCATATGCAGGTGGTCGCGCATGTGGCGCCCGAAGAGAAGTGAGCAACGCCATTGCTGCTGATGCCGCACGGACCCTGCGTTGTTAAAACGATGCGGCGGGACATGTGGTTGACCGCCGACACGCGGCGGTATCTGGCGCGGGGAACCAAGCGAGGTGCCGAAAGCAGCCTGCATTGGAAACCATCCAACCAAATCGCCTCTTCCCGCTGTAAGGCGGGATTATGTTGGAAAGCGTCCAACGAAATCGACTGTTTTCTCCTCGAAACCGCTGTTGCTGCTTCATTTGACTGCATAGAATCCACTATACCGAGGAGAAGAGGTTAACGGCTTGATTTGTGTTGGATGAAATCCAACAGGGCGTGCGAACTGGGTCGGATTCGGCGGACTCTGGGACAGTAGGCGGCGGCCGGACGGGTGTTTTACCGGATTAGAAGGAGGAACACGGAGCGAGTGGCACAGTTGGAGACCCGAGTAGACCCGAGCAGACGGAGCGGACCGGAGCGACCCGGAGCGGACCGGAGCGACCCGGAGCGGACCGGAGCGACCCGGAGCGGAACCGAGCCGACCGGCCCGCGACCCGAGCGGCGTGAAAACAACGACAAGGCTGTTGAGTCGCAAGGACTCAACAGCCTTGTCTCGTGGCTATTCGAGGTTCGCGTGCTTGCCGTACATGCTGCCCGAGTCTTGTCCGCGCTTGTCCATCAGCCGCAGGATCGCGGCGTCGAGGAACAACAGCAGCGTTTGCTCGAACAACGAGCCCATCGGCTGGATCGTCTTGTTCGGATCGGACGCCGCATCCTTCACGGCGCCCGGCAGCTGTGCGACGATATCCGCCCGCTGCCCGATAGAGGAGCCGGGCTCGATAGTCACAAGAGCCAATGTTCCGCCAAGCGTTTTGACCTTGTCGGCCATGGCGATCAGGCTCTTCGTCTCCCCCGACCCGGATGTGATCAGCAGCAGATCGCCGGCGTCGAGCCCGGGCGTCACCGTTTCGCCCACCACGTGCGCCGAAATGCCCAGGTGCATCAAACGCATCGCGAACGCCTTTGCCATGAGGCCGGACCGGCCGGCTCCGGCGACGAACACTTTTCCCGCGCCCGCAACCGCCTCGACCAGCCGCTCCGCCCCCTCCGACGGAAGCTGCTCTGCAGCCCGCCGCAGTTCCTCAACGATCTTCCCCGCGTATTCCGCCGTTGTGTGCATGACGCCGCCCTTACGCGCCCGCGCCGATCAACTGCTTCATTTCGGCTGCCATCGCGCGCTTGTCGTCCTGCCCGGTAATACCGCCGCCGACGATAATCAGATCCGGATTCGCTTCAATGACCTGCGGCAGCGTGGCAAGCTTGATGCCGCCCGCCACAGCGGTTTTGGCGTTTTTCACCACGCGCTTGATCGTGTTCAGCTGCCCGAACGGGCTTTCGCCGGCCGCCTGCAGGTCATAGCCCGTGTGCACGCAAATATAGTCGACGCCCAGCGCGTCCACTTCCCGGGCACGCTGCTCGAGATCCTTCACGTTGATCATGTCCACGAGAATTTGCTTGCCGTGCTTCTTCGCTTCTTCGACCGCGCCTTTGATGGTGGAGTCATCCGCAGCGCCCAGCACCGTGATGATGTCGGCTCCCGCTTCGGAAGCTTTCATCACCTCATACGCGCCGGCGTCCATAATTTTCAGGTCGGCCAATACTTGCAAGGACGGAAAAGCTTCCTTGATTTCCTTAACGGCCCGCAAACCTTCGTTAATGACGACCGGGGTGCCGATTTCCACGATATCGATATAGTCCTGAACCTGCTTGACGACTTCTTTCGCTTCCGGAATGTCGACAAGGTCCAATGCCAATTGTAATTTCAAAATGATGGCCTCCTTTGTGTTGTCTTACACGGACGAGTATACCCGCATAGGTGCAGCTATTGTAAGTAGGCACATTTTTATTATATAGTGTTTAAAAGTATACTGTTTGCGTCATCAACGTCGGCAATGTTTAGCATAGCGAAGAAAAGGGGCGATCAAGCATGACGAGAAATGCCGGAAAAGTGTTCAACTGCGAGAAGGAGTTGACGCTGTCGATTATCGGCGGCAAATGGAAAATGATTATTTTGTGGCACCTCGGCAAAGAGGGTACAAAAAGATTCAATCAACTGCGGGCGCTCATACCGGACATTACGCAGCGGATGCTGACGACACAGCTGAGGGAGCTGGAGGAGGACGGCATCGTCAACCGCAAGGTGTATGCGGTCGTTCCGCCCAAAGTGGAATACAGCCTGACGGAGCGGGGGGAGAGTCTTATTCCGATTCTCGACCTTATGTACGATTGGGGGAAGAATTATATGGTGGAAGTGCTCGGCGATCAGGCCAGCATCCGGACCGTGAACTAACCGCAGCCGCACAAGCACAAAGAGTAGTATTCGACACGGCTTGGCGCCGTATGCGATGCGATAAATAGCGCAACCGGTACGGGCATCCGCCGATGGGTGCCCTATTTTTGCCGGAATCATGTATAATAGTGCCAGTACATGGAAAATGAAGATGTCATGTGGAGGAGAACGATCGGTATGCGCGCAAAGCTGCTCAATTCCCCGCTGGCTTACGCCTGGGGAATGCTGGCCATGATGATTCCGGTACAGGCGTTCAGCTCGTTTTACAGCTATTATTATGTGGAGAAGCTTGGCCTCGGTCTCGCGCTCGCGACGGTGGCAAGAACAATCTATATGGTCTGGGACGCCGTCGACCAGCCGATCTTCGGTTACCTGTCGGACCGGACGCGAACCCGATGGGGAAGAAGGAAGCCGTGGATCGTCGGCAGCATGCCGCTGTTCATCCTTACGTTCATCATGATCTTCTCCGCGCCGGAGGGCGCGGGCGAGTTCAATTTGTTCCTGTGGTTTCTGGCTGCGCTGATGCTTTTTGAGACCGTTTCCACCATATTATGGGTGAACTACGGCGCCCTTTTTCCCGAGCTGTTCCGGGGCGACCGGCTTCGGGCCAAGGCTTCGGCGGTCCAGCAGGGCTTCCAGATCGTCGCGCTGCTGATCGGTTCCGCGCTTACCCCCATTCTGTATGCCGCGTACGGATTCACCAACATGGCGGTCATTTTCTCGCTGGCCTTTACCGTCTTTATGCTGCTCTGCGTGCTATTTACGAGGGAGAGTGAAGAGGCCCGCAAGGAAGCGCCGCTCAGGCTGAAGGATGCGTTCCGCGAAACGCTCAAGAACAAGGATTTCTGGATTTTCAATCTCGCCAACTCCTTCGCCCAGACGGTGAACGGCTTGCTCGGCTCCATCATACCGTTCTATGGAAAATATGTGCTGCGCATCGAGGAGTCGCAGGTGTCGCTTCTATTGGCGTCGGTGTTCGTGTCCGTCATTCCGCTGGTCGCGGTCTGGTACTATATCATGCGCAAGCTCGGCGGGGTGGCGAGCTGGCGGTTGGCGCTGGCCGTCTACGCCCTGTCGGTGCTGCCTTTATGGTTCGCCCAAGGGCTTGGCGGCGGAATCGCAGCCGGGATTGTTGCCGGGTTCGGGCTGGCGGGCTTCCTGGTTACCCCGGCGCTGGTCAGCGGACAGATTATCGACCGTGACGCCCGGGCGACGGGCCGAAGAAGGGAAGGGATGTATACCGCCGTGGCCGGGTTCATTACCCGCTCGAGCGGCCTGCTGGCGGTTATGGCATTCTGGCTTGTCGGCATGTGGTTCGGCTATGAGAGCGGGGAGAAGCCGGGCGACAACCCGGAAGCGGCTTTCAAATACTTGATCAGCCTCATTCCATTCTGCCTGCTGGTCATTGCTTTTGTTTTGTCCTTCTTTCTTAAAAGCAATCTCGGCACCGGCGATAGCGGCGAAAACGACTGTGAACCGGAGGATGAACGCCATGAACCGGTATCTGATTCTGAATTGCGATGATTTCGGCCAGAGTCCTGCGGCCAACAGGGCCATCATGCATTTGCTTGAGGAACGGAGGGTGTCTTCCGCGACGATCATGCCGCCTGCACCGGCGTTTGAGGAAGCGGCGGCCTGGGTGCGGGGGCGGGCGGACCCGAGGGTCGGATTGCACTTGACGCTCACCAGCGAATTACCCGGCCATCGCTGGAGCAGCCTTACCGGACATCCTTCTCTCCACGACGAAACGGGCGGCATGCACCTGACCGTTGCCGATTTCGAGAAGCTCGCCGATCCGAAGGCCGTCAGGGCCGAAATCAATGCCCAATTCGATCAAGTGAAGGACGCCGGCCTGCCGATCACCCACGTGGACAATCATATGGGGAGCCTGTACGGGATCGAGACGGGGCGCAGCTATTTGCCTTACGTGTTTTGGCAGTGCGGGCGGCGGGGTCTGCCGTTCCGGATTTTCCGGCACATTCATCCGAGGGACACGTTTCTGAATTCGATTGCCGGCGCCAAAGAAGCGCTCGCCAAAGCGGTGGCGCTTGCGGATACACTGGGCGTCGCGATGCCGGATTATTTGCTCACTCACCCGTATCACATCGTCGAGGGCGAAACCTACGACAGCTTTAAAAGCTCGATCATCGCCAAAATATACGAGCTGCCGGAAGGGGTTAGCGAAACGTATATCCATCCGGCAGTCGAAGACGATCATATGCAAACCATCATTCCGTCATGGGACAAAAGGGTCTGGGAGTACAAGCTGGTGCTGGATGACGATTTCGCCTACGCGCTGAAGGACGCCGGCGTTCAACTGGTTGACTACCGCTATGTGCGGGACAACCTGAAGCGTTCCAGGCTGAAGGCGGCATGGTCGTTGTTTAGGCGGCTTTGAGATTTGTATCTTGGCCCTTGGGCTTGGAACTTGGAGCTTTGAGCTTGAGCGTCGGCGGCTCAACGGCCTTGCACGACCTCGGCCAGAATCTCGTAGGAGCGCAAACGGGCCTGATGGTCATAAACCTGCGCGGTCACGATGATTTCGTCGGCCTGCGTTTCTTCCAGAATCGCCGGCAGCCGCTTCCTCACCGTTTCCTTGCTTCCGGCAATCGTATAGCTCAGCTGCCCGCGCACGATCGCTTTCTCCTGCGCCGTCCACAGCTCATCCATGTCGTCGACAGGCGGATTCAGCTTGCCGGTGCGGCCCCGGATCAGGTTCAGAAACTGCTGCTCATGCGAGGTGACGAGCTTCCGGGCCTCCTCGTCCGTGTCGGCTGCGATGATGTTGAGGCCGACCATGGCATACGGCTTGTCCAGTTCCTCAGAAGGACGGAAGCCGCTGCGGTACAGGTCCAAGGCCGGCAGCAGATAATCGGGAGCAAAGTGGCTGGCAAAAGCGAACGGCAGCCCGAGCGAGGCCGCCAGCTGCGCGCTGTAGCCGCTGGAGCCGAGCAGCCAGATCGGGATGTTCAGGCCTTCGCCGGGAATGGCTCTGACGCCGGGCCCGGCGGAATCGCGCTCCGGTTGAAAATAAGCGCGGAGTTCGCTCAGCTGCTCCGGGAAATCACGGCCGTCGCTGCCCGTGCCGCGGCGCAGCGCATGCGCGGTGCGCTGGTCGGAGCCCGGAGCCCGGCCGAGACCGAGGTCGATGCGTCCGGGATACAGCGATTCCAGCGTCCCGAACTGCTCGGCGATGACGAGCGGCGCATGGTTCGGCAGCATGATGCCGCCGGAGCCGACGCGGATTTTCTCGGTGCCTGCGGCGACATGCGAAATGACGAGCGAGGTGGCCGAGCTGGCGATGCCCGGCATATTGTGGTGCTCGGCCAGCCAATAGCGGTGATAGCCCCACTTCTCGGCGTGCTGAGCCAGATCAAGCGTATTCCGGAACGAGTCCGCCGGCGTTCCCCCCACGATGACCGGGGCCAGATCCAGGATGGAAACGGGAATGTCAATCATGCGATATTCTCCTCCTCACTTCCGGCTCCATGAGACGCGAAACGCCTGGAAGCCTTGGCAAACCGCTTTTGACCTATTGTGAACCAATCGGCTTCAATGTTCAAGGGCACGGCTTCCAGCGGCCGCGCGCCGGGATTGGTATACCGTGCCGCTAACTCTGTGGTGAAGCGTCGCAGACCCGCTCTCGCGCGAGTTAGCGGCATACGGTGCCGCTAACCGCGGGCAGAGACGCGAAGACGCCCAATTAGCGGCACGTGGTGCCGCTAACTCTGTGGCGAAGCGCCGCAGACCCGCTCTCGCGCGAATTAGCGGCATACGGTGCCGCTAATCGCGGGCAGAGGCGCGAAGACGCCCAATTAGCGGTACCTCGTGCCGCTAAATCTCTGCAAAAGTCGAGATCCGTATACCCCCCGTTCCGCATCCTGCATTAAGATGGGGCGGGCGGGTTGTTTTTATACGCGGGGAAGATTTCGGTCGGTCGGAGCGGCCGCTTGACGCTTCAGCGGTATGTGGAATCGGAGACGGATTGAACCTGACGACCTCCGCAACCGATTCCCGCTGACCCTTGCCTTGATGAAAGCATGAAATCATGGTTCACTATATAGGACAGGCATTGCACGCAGAAGGAGAAAAAGATGCGGAACATCGAACCGTCACATAGGCAAAAAGCGGCCAAACGCGTCCTCGTGATGACCGCCGTCGAGGCGGAGCGGGAGGCGGTTCTGCGCGGACTGCGCGGGGCCGAAGGAATTGAGGTCATGCTGGCCGGCATCGGGGCGGCGTCTGCCGCCGCCCGCACGGCGCGGGCGCTGGCGGCGTGCGGGCCGTACGGGCTGGTCGTGAGCGCCGGGATCGGCGGGGGCTTTGCCGGCAAGGCGGAGCCCGGCTCGATCGTCGTGGCGGACGCGATCGTCGCCGCCGATCTGGGCGCGGAAACGGCCGAAGGGTTCAGCAGCCTGGACGAGCTGGGGTTCGGCGCGACGCGCGTGCCGGTTGAGGCAAGGCTGGCCGACAGGCTGTGCGGGGCGCTGCTCGAGGCGGGGCTGCCGGTGTGGTCCGGTCCTGTGCTCACCGTGACGACCGTGACGGGAACCGCGGAGACCGCCGCGGAGCTGTCGGCCCGCGTGCCGGGCGCCGCCGCCGAAGCGATGGAAGGTTACGGCGTGGCCGCCGCGGCCGCCATTTTCGGCTTGCCGATGCTTGAGATTCGCACAATTTCCAACCTGGTCGGCCCGCGGGACCGGTCCGCCTGGCGGATTCCGGATGCTCTGGCCGCTTTGGAGACGGCAAGCTCAATCTTAGGGGAGGTATTGCTGCAGCCATGAACATCGCTTATTCACCTTGTCCGAACGATACATTCGTCTTCCATGCCTGGACGCACGGCTTGATTCCGGGCGCGCCGGCGCTGGACGTCACCTATGCGGACATCGATATTACGAACCGTTTGGCGGCCGGCACGGACGGGCCGGAAATCCTGAAAATTTCGTACGCGGCGCTGCCGTGGGTGCTCAACGACTACGCGCTGCTGCCATGCGGCGGGGCGCTCGGCCGGGGATGCGGACCGCTGGTGCTGACCGCGGGCTCTCCCGGTTCGGCCGACCCGGCATGGCTGGCCGGGCGGCGTGTGGCGGTGCCGAGCGACCGTTCGACGGCCTACCTGCTGTTCCGGCTGTGGGCGGCGCAAAATGTGCCCGTCGGCGTAGGCGAAATCGTCGTCATGCCGTTTCATGAGATTATGCCGGCGGTCCGCGACGGGCGTATCGATGCCGGACTCGTCATCCATGAGGCAAGGTTCACGTACGGCAATTTCGGGCTGGCGCTCATGGCCGATATGGGCAGCTGGTGGGAGTCGGATACGGGCCTTCCGATCCCGCTCGGCGCGATCGTCGCCCGCCGCAATCTGGATTTGGCGGCGATTGCGGGCTGGATACGCGCATCGGTCGAGTATGCGTGGGCGCACCCGGAAGCGTCGCGGTCTTATGTGCTGCGGCATGCGCAGGAGATGTCCCCTGACGTGGCGCAGGCGCACATCGACCTGTACGTGAACGAGTTCACCGCCAACCTGGGCGATAAAGGGTTTGAAGCGGTGTATGCCCTTCTGGGCCGAGCCGCGCAGGAGGGCCTTGTGCCCGAAGTGGATTTGGCGAAGCTGCGCGGGTAGGCCCGGGTGAGCAAAAGCATGAGCTCAGACAATAAACCGAAAGGCGCCCTCGACAGGCGTCTTTTTGCCGTGGATCGGTATCCATTCCTCTTCGTGCGGGCATGCTACCAAGTAGTGAATTTACAGCGTAAGGCGGTGTCCGCATGTCGCGAAAAAAAGGCCGCAGGCCGCTTGTGCCGGGTGCTGAGGACGGGTTGAACCGATTGAAAACGGAGGCGATGCGGCAGGAGGGATATGCCGTTAATCCCGCGCGTCCGGACGATGTGAAGTACGAGGTGGCGCAATCGTTGGGCGTGCCGCTCCGGCCCGGTCAGGGCGGCCGGTTGACGACGGAGGAAGCCGGTCATGTCGGGGGCCGGATCGGCGGGGCGATGATGAGCCGGATGATCCGCATGGCCCAGGAGCAGCTGGCGAAACGGCCGCCAACTTGACAGTTAAGAAAATATGTTGGGCAAGAAGGTCCGCATGGCAGCCGAACAGGTTCAGGGCGGATCTTTTTTGCTTATTGGACGATATGAGATGACGATGGCTTTTGTGGAGCACGAAGGAAGGACGAAGCGAATAACTTCTTCTTTTTCGCAGGGCGTTTTGAAAGGCAGGATTTCGATTAATAAGTTTGTGGGCATCATCTCGACGGCGAACGCCAGGCTATTCGGGCTGTTTCCGCGGAAAAGGACGATCGCCGTCGGCAGCGACGCGGACATCGTCCGGGAAGCGGTTCGACAGACCCGATCCATTGCCGTTGAAACAACCAACGATTGGAGGCGTACTCTGATGTCGGCTTTCAAAGCATACCGGAATGAAAAACAGAAGATCGACGCCTTGCTGAACAACGGGTTCGTTATCGCAGGTACACGGGAAGATCAGGACGGCACGGCCGTTCGGTTCAAGCGAATCGGCTCCACGACGGAGATCGCCGATCTTCAATTGCTGACGGCGGATGCGCGCAAATACGTATCCGGCCTGATTTTCGCCCGGCTCAAAGAAACGGGAAGCTAGGGCATATAAGCAACAGACAAGACAAGAAACCCCTTTGCCGTCCGGCGGTGCTTGCACGACGCACCTGCGGTCACGGCGGAAGGGTTTTTTACAGCAGTAATACCTATCTTTGAACGCGGCCGCTCGTGATCGAGAGGCGCCGATCGAGGTTTTGTCACGGTCTGCGGTTTCAACGGCGGGAAGCGGGGTGCGATCAACCGATCGTGATTTTGCCCTCCGGGTAGCGGTACAGCTCCTTTTCCGGCCTCGGCTGCAGCGTGAATGCCAGCGTGATCGGCCCGACGCGGCCGATGAACATGAGCAGCATGAGCATGATTTTGCCGAAATCGGTTAAATACGGCGTCACGCCGACGGACATGCCGGCCGTGGCATACGCGGACGTCGCCTCGAACAGGATGGCGAGGAACGGGAACGGCTCCGTAAGCGACAAAATCATGGCGGCAAGCACAACGAAGAAAAACGACAGAAACGTAAACGTGATCGCCTTGTGGATCCGGTCTTTGGCGATCCGGCAGCGGAACAGGACAATGTCTTCCTTGCCGCGCACCATTGCCAGCATGGCGCCGATCAGGATGGCGAAGGTCGTCACCTTGATGCCGCCCCCGGAGGAGCCCGGCGCGGCGCCGATAAACATCAGCAGCACGATGAAAAATTGCGTCGCCTGGCGGAAAGCGGCCGTGTCTACCGTGTTAAGGCCCGCAGAGCGGGCGGATACCGACTGGAAGACGGCGCTGAACGTTTTTCCCCCGATTGACAGAGGCTGCAGCGTTAAACCGTTCGTGTATTCAAATAAAAAGATAACGAGGGCGCCCACCCCGATAAGGCCGCCGGAGAAGCTCAGAACGACCTTGCTGTGCAGCGACAGTTTGCGGTTTTTCGGCAAGGACAGCAGGTCGGCGATGACGATAAATCCGATGCCGCCCAATATGATCATAATGATGGTGACGATATTGATGTAGGGATCCTCCACGTAATGCATCAGGCTGCCGGGCCGGTCGCCGAG
This sequence comes from uncultured Paenibacillus sp., assembly GCF_963515335.1. NCBI lineage: Bacteria > Bacillati > Bacillota > Bacilli > Caryophanales > Paenibacillaceae > Paenibacillus > uncultured Paenibacillus sp. The sequence goes on from NZ_CAUPYC010000032.1 coordinate 32,852, forward strand.
TCCGCCGAACAGCTCGAAACCGGCATTGTTGAAAATCGAAATGCTGTGAAAAACGCCGAAATATGCCGCCTGCCTGAACGGCATTTCCGTCAACCAGCGCGCCGTCAGCAGCGCCGCCCCGATCAGCTCGATGACGAACGCATACAGAAGCACCCTGCGAATCAGGCGCACGATGCCTTCGGGAGTCGTTTGGTTCATTGCTTCCTGCAGGATGAGGCGTTCGCGGTAAGAGATGCGTCTGCGGAAGGCGAGGGCGATTAATGTTGCCATCGTCATAAAGCCGAGTCCGCCGATTTGGACGAGCGATATGATGACAAGCTCGCCGAACAGCGAGTATTGTTCGCCGACATTATACAGGGTAAGGCCCGTTACGCAGACGGCGGAGGCGGCCATAAACAGCGCATTGATGTAGGAATCATTTACCCCCTCCTCATGCGCGGCGGGCAAGTACAACAGAATGGAGCCGATGAAAATAAGCGCGATGAACCCTAACGCCATGACCTGCGGCGGATTGGGCTTGTACCGGGACGATCGAAGCATGACGGTTTTCAGCATATTTCCTCCGCACATCCGTTTTCGCCCATTGTAGTATTTGAGCCCGCCGATGTAAAGCGTTTCCCGTTCAATTATGGTCCGGTTTGCTACTGTTTACTGCGGGCGTTATTTTATCGTTGATGTCTTTGATTTTGAAAAATTATGTGGAAAACTTCGTCACTTAGACGGATAAACGCCGCGAGCACCTTGCCGTCAGTTCCGCTCCATGCTTCCGCAGCCAGTCGGACATGTCCGCCAGGCTGCGGAGCTGGTGGATGACGATCGCCGCATCGCCTTCGATCCCGTCCCGGTACCGGCCGAGGAAATGCAGAAACACATCGAGGCGCCGAAGCAGCACGACGAGCGGGACCGCTTCGATCTCCCCGGCGGTCAGCTTTGCTTCCTGCCCATAGCCTGTTAGAAAAGCGTCGACCTTCGGCCATATCGACGCCGCATCGGCGCCGGGGCGGATGAATTCCGCCAGACAGACGGCTGGCTCCATGACCCGGATGTCGCGCGTGACGAACTCGAAATCCAGAACGGCGCATATTTCTCCCTCCGGATCGGCCAGCACATTCGAAGCGTTCAGGTCGCCGTGAACAAGCTGGTGCGGCAGCGACCGCAGCTTGGGAAGGCCAGCTTGCACATTCGCAACGACCGCACTGACCGAAGCCAGCTCGGCCTCGCAGCCGACGAAATCAGACGGCGGGTGGGCGCAGAAGCTCAGCACGCTATCAAGCGGGCATCGAGGATGCGCGTTTTCGATTTCATAGTATGGAGGGTAGGCGGGCTCGCCGTCTGCCCGTATGCCGGCAAGCGCCTTAGTAAGGCGTCCGGCGGCCCGGCCGAACGAGCGCAGCTCGGCATCGGTATCGAGTGTTGGATTGCTTCCGTCGACGTAACGGAACAATGCGGCGATTTTGCCGGAAGGCAGGATGCAGACGGTTTGTCCGTCCATGGCGGGTACGGGAACCGGAACGCGGAAAGGCAGCGGTTCCTTCGACAAGGCGAGGAGAACGCGATGCTCGTAATCGGCCTTGGCCCGATCCCGGTGCGTCTCGTAAATGCGCAGTACATAAGTTTCGTTGCCCGTCTCCACGAATCTCGTCGTATTGTTCATGCCGGTGGCGCCCGACCGCGCCCTCGCCGTGCCTTCAGAAAAATAGCGGTTAAGCAGCCGGTCGATATCCCCGTTCATCGTTTGCTTGCGCTTCACTTTTTGTTCCCCCGTCATTCGATCGTTGCTCCATCCAGCGTCGCGCCTTTCTACTACGACTGGCCGGTCGAATGGACGCTGACAATGACAAGTATTTCATCTTCAATTGAATAGAGTATCCTATAATTTCCAATCCGAAGTCTATATAAAGAAGAATCACCCTGTAACTTTTTAATGTTAAGTTCAGGGCGTCGAGGGTTTTCTGAGAGCATTAATAAGTGATCAGAGATTCGTTTCTTTGTCTTTTGATCGAGTCTATCGATGTACTTGTAAGCTCTTTTTGAGAACTCAATTTTGTAATTCATGTTCAATATCCTCGAACTTTATAGTCTTTCCTTCACCAAATTCTTTGCGCGCTTCTTCGATGGCTTCAATGTCATCTTTGGTTAAAGGTTCATCATCATACGGAATATTATAATCGGCCGGATGAATTAGTCTTTTTATCAAATTGGCAACGAGAGGAATGTCTTTATCGGAAAGCTTATCAATTAATTCGGTTAGTTCTTTTTTGCTTTTAACCATGCAAACTCATCTCCCTTATTAAGGATATGGTCAAAGACATCGATTTTCATACATTATAACATATCAGTTGCTTTTGAACTGGAGTGACCTGATATGATACATTACATTTCGCATCTCACCCGTAAGAGGCTTAGAAACGGCAGGGCTGTTAAATTCGACCGCCTCTCCGCTTTGCCGAGGCAGCGTGGTTTTTGCTGTGTTCAGACATGAGGTGTTCAGACCGCTTGACCGCTTCGCGGTACGGTGATAGAATTGATGAAATTTACGCACCGATCGGAGGAAGATATCAAGTGGCAACCTATTATACGGAGCCTTCAAGGACGTTCAGCGAGTATTTGTTGATTCCGGGCCTGACGACCAAAGCGTGCACGCCGGCGAATGTTCATCTGAAGACGCCGCTCGTGAAATTCAAGAAGGGCGAGGAGCCCGCTATCAAGCTTAACATTCCGTTCTCGTCCGCCGTCATGCAGGCCGTATCGGACCACCACATGGCGGTGGCATTGGCCAGAGCCGGAGGCATTTCGTTTATTTTCGGCTCGCAGTCGATCGAGGAAGAAGCCAGAATGGTCAGCAAAGCCAAGTCATGGAAGGCGGGTTTCGTCGTCAGCAAGTCGAATCTGACGCCGGAGCACACGCTGGCGGATGTGCTCGAGCTGAAGGAGCGGACGGGACATTCCACGGTGGCGATCACGCACGACGGCACGCCGAAGGGCAAGCTGCTCGGCATCGTGACGAGCCGCGATTACCGGATCAGCCGCGATGCTCCCACGAAGCAGATCCGCGAGTTCATGACGCCGTTCTCGTCGCTCGTATACGGACAATCGGGCCTGACGCTCGGGGAATCGAACGACCTGATCTGGGAACATAAGCTCAATTGCCTTCCGATCGTGGACGACGACCAGAACCTGGAGTTTCTCGTGTTCCGCAAGGACTACGACGCGCATAAGGAAAACCCGCACGAACTGCTTGACGAGAACAAGAGCTACATCGTCGGCGCGGGCATCAATACGAAGGATTACGAGGAGCGCGTACCGGCGCTGGTGGAAGCGGGCGCCGACGTGCTGGTCATCGATTCCTCGGACGGCTACAGCGAATGGCAGTCCGGTGTTCTCCATTATGTGAAGTCGAATTTCGACGTTAAGATCGGCGCCGGCAACGTCGTCGACCGTGAAGGCTTCCGCTACCTGGCGGAGGCGGGCGCGGACTTCGTCAAGGTCGGAATCGGCGGCGGCTCGATCTGCATCACACGGGAGCAGAAAGGGATCGGACGCGGCCAGGCGTCGGCCGTCATTGAGGTGGCGGCAGCGCGTGACGAGTATTTCCGGGAGACGGGCATCTACGTGCCGATCTGCTCCGACGGCGGGATCGTGCACGACTACCATATCACGCTCGCGCTTGCGATGGGCGCCGATTTCGTCATGATGGGCCGCTATTTCGCGCGCTTTGACGAGAGCCCGACGCGCAAGCTGAAGGTGAACGGCAGCTTTGTGAAGGAATTCTGGGGCGAAGGCTCCAACCGGGCGCGCAACTGGCAGCGGTACGACAGCGGCGGGAAGTCGAACCTGCTGTTCGAGGAAGGCGTCGACTCATACGTGCCGTATGCCGGCAGCCTGCAGGAGAACCTCGATAAGACGATCGGCAAAATCAAGTCGACGATGTGCAACTGCGGCGCGCTCTCGATTGAAGAGCTCCAGCAGAAAGCGCGCATCACGCTCGTGTCGGCCACGAGCCTAGTCGAAGGCGGAGCGCACGATGTTATGCTGAAGGAAAGCGGCATCTCGAGCGATTGACCTCCGAAACGATCCGGGAGATCGGCGGAGCGGGAGCATGCGGCCACGATGGTTCGCCACAAAACAAAGAGCACCACGATAGGTGCTCTTTGTTTTGTGGCTTCGTCGCTTGCTATCCTGTCCGGTTCTAATCCTCCGCGCTCATGAATTCGTCCAGATCGCGGTCGGCTTTGCTTTGATTGCACAGGTTGCAGGCGGTGACGCAGTTGACCGGCGTCGTGTGGCCGCCTTTGGCCCTCGGCAGCACATGGTCGATCGTGTCGCCGTATTCGCCGCAGAAATGGCAAGTGTAGCGGTCACGCGTCAAAATGTACTTGCGGAACGCCTTGTTGCTGTAAAGGCGGCGAATCGTGTGGCGATTGACGACGACCGCCGCATGCTCGTTCACGAGCGTAACCGCGGTCTCAAGATCCGTCTCCTGATTCCAGCGCCGTCCCTTGTCCGTTTTGCCGCGCATACGGATGATGCCTTGCCGTGTCGGCACCAGCACCGAGGCGTCCGGTCCTTCCGGCCGCGGAGGAGGCTCCGGCATCGGTCGCACCGTCCGTGTTCTGGGGATCGTCGTTGTTTCCCTATCAACGGTCGTTTTCCTGCGTGAGCGCCGACGCCGGCGTTTGCGTTTCCGTTTCGGCGCAGGCGCTTCCTCCTCGTTCTCCCAGGACGGCAGAGGGTCCCGGTGAGGCTCCGGCACATCAGTGTCAGGTGCCGTCGGAATCGCGTCAATTCCGTAGGCGCAACCGTTGTCCGACCCTATCGGATCTTGCTCTATAGCTGAAAGCGATTCTGCTTTTCTGCGTTTGCGGCATTCACGGCAGGCCCCGCGGCGGGAGCTTGTGCCGGACCGTCTGCCTGTGCGCCTGAGAAAGTCGGATAATGGCTTGGGCTCACCGCAATAAGCGCATATTTTAATGGGTATCGTCATCGTATCGTTCATCGGCGTATCGGCGATCGGACTGCCGCCCGTCCCTGTACGTCACCTCAAGTTTCCTTATATTGATCGAGCAGCAGCTTTATTATACCGAAATACGGCCGATAATCCCACCCCCCTGTCCACCGCGCCGCGGTGCAAACCTCAGCCTATCTTGACTTGGGAGTCGGGCTTATGCTACTTTTGTGCCCATTGATAAAAAGGAGACGATGGATCGCATGAGCATGGACGGACAGAACCGCAGCCGGATTCGACCCGGTTTGGAAGTGGATATCGTGCTGAAGCAGGATCAGCGCACGGGCAAAACGACGCGCGGCGTCGTAAAGGATCTGCTTACGAAGTCGCCGACCCATCCGCATGGGATCAAGGTCAGGCTGACAGACGGCCGGGTGGGTCGTGTGAAACGGATCGTGACCGGCGAGAACCCGGAGCAAACGGGCCAAACAGAGGAGCAGCAAAGCTAAGCCAAGCTGCCGGCAAAGTGGGGAGAAACCATATGAAACGATACCAATACGCATTGCTGGTTGTCGGCACCACCTTCCTGATGGGGGTAGCGTTTCCGATCGGCGGCATCGGCATGCGTTATGCCTCGCCGCTGCTTCTGATGAGCCTGCGCTTTCTGGTCGCCGGCGTCCTGATGGCCGCGTTCGTCGCGGCCGCACGCCGCCGGCAGCCGAACGGGCTGAAGCAATGGCTGCGGCTGCTTGTCATCGGGTGCTGTCAAACGGCAGGGGCCATGGGCTTCGCTTATTATGCGATGCAATGGATTACTTCCGGCGAAGCGGCGATTCTGACGTTCACCAACCCGCTGCTCGTAATCGTGCTGAGTACGCTTCTCCTCGGGGCGCGCTACCGGATCGCCCAATGGTTCGGTGTGGTGCTCGGCCTGCTCGGTGTGGCGGTTACGTTCGGATCGAACCTCAGTCTGAAGCCAGGCATGATCATCGGCTTTATGTCCGGCGTCTCGTTCGCAGCCGCTACTCTGTTTGTCCGGCGATGGGGCAGCGGGTTCGATACGTGGGTGATGACGGCCTATCAAATGATGCTCGGCGGACTGGTGCTTCTGGCAGCGAGCGTGCTGCTGGAGAAGCCCCATTTTACGCTTGCGTGGACTTCCGTTATGGTTGTGCTTGGGTTGGCTGTGTTCTGCTCCATCGTGCAGTTCTCCTGCTGGTACTACCTGCTCGGCATCGGCGATCCGGGCAAAACAAGCTCGTATCTTTTTCTCGCTCCGATGTTCGGCGTGCTCTCCGGGTGGGCGCTGCTCGGCGAGAAGCTGGAATGGTACGTCGGCGCGGGCGCGCTGCTCATTTGTGCCGGCATTTACCTCGTAAACCGGCCGCGAATCACGGCTTCAGTCAATTCTCAGTGATAATCATGCTCATTTACGGGTATAGTATAGTTAGACGCATAAAAAGAGGCAGCCCCGCCAGGCTGCCTCCGCTTCACATATGGGCTTGTGTCAAATCTTCGGTTCGAACGTTTTGCAATCCGTTTCTTCCGAATTGTGCGCCTGTTTACCGCTGCGGTTGACTACATAAATCGAAGTGGCGTTGCATTTGTTCCCCGTGCCCCAATATTTGCACGAGTTTACTTCGCACAGAACGTCTTTAGCCATGGTTCTCACCTCCTATCCCCTTAGGATGGACCAGAATGAGGGCTTATTATACTTTACCCCCTTGTAAACCCCTTTACGCGCACCGAATCACCACGAGCGCATGCAGAAGCCTATATGAACCCGGCCGGCGGATTCCTGTTCCTTCAGGCGCTGAAGCGGGGTCCTTGCGACGTTCCCCAAAAATGTCGTTGACAACGGTTTGTCCCGCATGTTACCGTACGAAGTATCGAAACCGGATTCAAAATCTTGGAAGACGAAAGGAGCGGCCAGAGCGATGATGAACAACGTATTTCGTACCGTCCACCGGAATGCCGGGCGTAACCGCAGCGGGAACGGCTTACAATTTCATATTGCTCGTGACCTCCTTGACGTTTCGCCGACCCTGGCGGCCGGCTAAGGGCGGCAGCGCTCCGGCGCCTGTTCGCATCGATCGTTTTCAAGGCGCAGGTCACGATCACTCGTGGCATGCGCTTTTTCATTTGGTTATGACCAAAGCACATCGCTTCCGGGGCGGTGTGCTTTGGTTTTTCATTCATAGATATCCTAGCTGGGAAAGAGAGAGAGGGGATAATCTCATGCTTGCGGTGCTGCACAAATTGGGCTGGTTTTTCAAGCTGGAGAAAAAAAGATACGCGGCCGCGATCATGCTGCTCACGCTGACCGGCATCATCGAAGTGCTTCCACCGATGCTCGTCGGCAAGACGATTGACGCCATTCAGCTCGGCACGATCGGACGGGAGGGGTTGACGACGACGATCCTGCAGCTCACGGTGATCATGGCCGCGTCTTATGGGCTTAGTTATGTGTGGATCTATAAGCTGTTCGGCGCCTCATTTGTCGCGGAGCGGCTGCTGCGGTCGAAGCTGATGAAGCATTTTCTGCGGATGACGCCTTCCTTCTACGAACGCAACCGCACGGGCGACCTGATGGCGCGCGCGACGAACGATCTTCAGGCGGTCGGCAATACGGCCGGCTTCGGCATTCTGACGTTCGCCGATTCGACGCTGTGGATGGCGACGCTGCTGGTCACGATGACCGTGTTCGTCTCGTGGAAGCTTACCGTGATGGCGATTCTGCCGCTGCCGATCATGGCGGTGCTTGTCGGCCTGTACGGCAAATGGATTCATAAACGGTTTTCCGACGCGCAGGATGCGTTCGGGGATATGAACGACGGCGTGCTGGAGACGGTTTCCGGCATCCGCGTAACCCGCGCATACGTTCAGGAGCGGGCGGCCGAACGGCGGTTCGCCGAGGTGACGAACGATGTATTGACCAAAAATATCGCGGTCGTCCGCATCGATGCGCTGTTCGAGCCGACCGTCAAAATTTTCGTCGGCGCCAGCTACCTCATCGGGCTCGGCTACGGCGCTTACCTCGTCTACCGCAACGAGCTGACGATCGGGGGGCTCGTGTCGTTCAACGTCTATCTCGGGATGCTGATCTGGCCGATGTTCGCGATCGGGGAAATGATCAATATCATGCAGAGGGGCAACGCTTCGCTCGACCGGGTCAACGAGACGCTCGGCAGCAAGCCGGACGTGCCGGATCCGACCGACACGGTGCCGGCGGCGGAGCCGGGAACGATCGAGTTCAAGGACTTGACGTTCCGGTATCCTTCGTCCAAGACGGACAATTTATCGAACGTGTCCTTCAAGCTGGGCAGGGGGCAGACGCTCGGCATCGTCGGGCGGACCGGCAGCGGCAAAACGACGCTGATCAAGCAGCTGCTGCGGGAATACCCGTCAGGCGAAGGTTCGGTGACGATCGCCGGCGTTCCGATCGAGCGGATCGACGCGGACCGGCTGAAATCGTGGTACGGGTATGTGCCGCAGGAGCAGTTTCTTTTCTCCCGCACGGTGAGGGAGAACATCGCCTTCGTCCGGGAGAACGCGCACGAGGAGGAGGTGGAAAGGGCGATCGTCTCGTCCGCGTTCCAGAAGGATCTCGGGTTTCTGCCGGACGGCCTCGAGACGCTGGTGGGCGAGAAGGGCGTCGCCCTGTCGGGCGGCCAGAAGCAGCGCGTCTCCATCGCGCGGGCGCTGATCGCAAGTCCCGAGATTCTGATGCTGGACGACGCGATGTCGGCGGTCGACGCGCGGACGGAGGCGGAAATCATCGCCAATATCCGGCGCGAGCGGGCAGGCAAAACGACGCTCATCGCCACTCACCGGCTGTCCGCCGTGCAGCACGCCGACTGGATTATCGTGCTCGACGACGGGAGGATCGCCGAGGAAGGAACGCATGGGATGCTGATGGAGGCGGGCGGATGGTACAGGGAGCAGTACGAGCGCCAGCAGATGGAACAGGCGAACGAGTAAATGAACGGACGTGAATCGGTGAATCGATGAATGAACGGTGAATCGATGAATCGACGAATCAACGAATGAAAGAATCAAGAATGAAAGAATCAAGAATGAAAGAATCAAGAATGAATGAACGATCGAATGAACGATCGATCGATCGGATGAACGATCGATCGGAGAACCCTCGCCTGCGACGGCAGCTTTGCGGCATGCGGATATGGAGCGCGGGTGCAACTATAGAGGCGGTGAAAACAGGTGAGCCAGGAAATCGATTGGGAGCAGCTTGATTTGGATATCGACCGGTCCGCGGGAAGCAAGCGCGAGACGGTCATAAGGCTGATCCGGTATGCGATGCGGGTCAGGGTGCAGCTGCTGCTCGCGCTGCTGATGCTGACGGTCGCCGTCGGAACCGAGCTTGCGGGGCCGTTCGTGGCGAAACGGCTGATCGATGTGCACATTTCCGGCATTGAGCAGCCATGGTATGCGGTGAGCGGGAGCGTTGCCGCCGGCGACCGGTATGCGGTCGAATACGGCGGCGGCGTCTATAAGCGGGCGGATCATTTTGCCGAAGGCGAGGCGAGGGGGAAGGAGATCCGCGTGCTGCAGGCCGGCCGGGACTACTATTTCATTCCGTCCGGAATCGGGTTCGACGGTACCCGGACGGGCGGCGGCGATCGTGCGATCACGATCGCCAAGGACGGGCTGGCCGTGACGTATGAGGCCGCGAAGCTGAGCAGGGGCGAGCTGTACCGCTTTTTCCGGCCGGAGATCGGCGGCATGCTGCGGCTGAGCTGGTATTACTTCGGCCTGCTTCTGCTGTCGGCGGCGTTCTCTTACGGGCAGCGATATTATCTGCAGGCGTCGGCGAACCGGATTATCCGCAGCATGCGCACCGACGTGTTCGGGCAGATCAACCGGCTGCCGGTGCGGTATTTCGACAATCTGCCCGCAGGCAAAATCGTCTCGCGCATCACGAACGATACGGAATCGATCCGCGAGCTGTACGTGACGGTGCTGGCGAACTTTTTCACGGGGACGATCTATATGGCGGGCATTTTCACGGCGCTGTTCCTGCTGGACGTTCGCCTGGCGGCGATCTGTCTGGCTATCGTGCCGATTCTGTTCGTCTGGGTCGCCGTATACGGCCGATTCGCGAAGCGGTACAACCGGATCGTCCGCTCGACGCTGAGCGAGATCAACGGCCGGGTCAACGAGTCGATCCAGGGGATGGCGATCATCCGGGCGTTCCGCAAGGAGAAGAAAATCGAGGCCGAGTTCGAAGCGTTCAATATGCGGAACTACATCTACAAGAACAAGCTGCTCAGCCTGAACGCGCTGACGGGGCACAATCTGGTCGGCGTGATTCGGAACCTGGCGTATGTAGCGCTGATCTGGTATTTCGGCGCCGGGTCGCTCACCGGACCGGAGGCGATCGTGTCCGTCGGCGTGCTGTATGCGTTCGTCGATTATTTGAACCGGCTGTTCAATCCGATCGTGAACATCGTCAATCAGCTGCCGAACCTGGAGACGGCGCTCGTATCCGCGGAGCGGGTGTTTGTGCTGCTCGACGAGCAGGGCGAGGACGTGGCGGATGCGTCGATGCCGCGCTGCCGCGGCGATGTGGCGTTCGAGGACGTGTGGTTCGCGTACAAGGAAGGCGAGAACGTGCTGAAGGGCATTTCGTTCGAGGCGAAGCAGGGACAGACGGTCGCGCTCGTCGGCCATACCGGTTCGGGCAAAAGCTCGATCATCAACCTGCTGTTCCGGTTCTATGACGTGGACCGCGGCCGCGTGACGATTGACGGCGTCGATGTGCGGAATCTCCCGCGGCAGACGATACGGCGGCATATGGGCATTGTGCTGCAGGACCCGTTCCTGTTCACGGGCACGATCGCCTCGAACGTGTCGCTGGACGATCCTTCGATCACGCGCGAGAAGGTGGAGAAAGCGCTGGCCGACGTCGGCGCGGAGCGGGTGCTGCGGCATCTGCCGAGGGGCATCGACGAGCCGGTCATCGAGAAGGGGGGCACGCTGTCCGCGGGCCAGCGCCAGCTGATCTCGTTCTCCCGCGCGCTGGCGTTCGACCCGGCGATCCTGATTCTGGACGAAGCGACCTCCAACATCGACACCGAGACGGAGGCGATGATCCAGGAGGCGCTTGAGGTCGTGAAAAAAGGGCGCACCACGTTCGTCATCGCCAATAGGCTGTCGACGATCCGGAACGCCGATCTGATTCTCGTGCTCGATCACGGTGTCATTGCCGAGCGGGGCGACCATGAGACGCTGATGGCGCTGCGCGGCAAGTACTTCCAGATGTATCGGCTGCAGTCCGGCGAGAAGGCCGGCACGGTCAGGGCTGCGGCAGCGAGTGCGGCGGATCCCGGGCAGGCAGCGGCGGAAACGACGGGTGAGAAGGCGACGTCGTCAAAGGCAGCGGCTGCGTCGCGGAGGTAAAGGTTGGCTGCGAAGGTGTCGGCAAGGGCTGCCGCTGAAGCTGCATCGAGGAAATAGCGCTACGAGAATGCGGGATTGCGCGTGAAGTTTCAATTGGATTTTTTGAATCGGCAAGCGGGCATCCTCTTGGGAGGGTGCCCGCTTGCTCAATGTTGCAACGTATACGGGGAAAGGCCGCTCATTCAGCAAACGCCGGCCGACCGCCTGATTTTGACCGCATAGCGGCACGGCATGCCGCTAACGGTGGCCAACTATGCGAAAACGCCTCGCTAACGGCACGCAGTGCCGCTAATCCCGCAAACGCCG
>NZ_CAUPYC010000033.1:0-43733 GCF_963515335.1 uncultured Paenibacillus sp.
ATATTGAAGATCAATATCCCGTAGCAAAGCATATCAATGAAAACGGCTTGTATATACCATGCCATCAAGGTATGAGTCTCGAAGATGTAGAATATGTCGCCGAATTGACGGAGTTCTTTTACAAGGGGATGTAACAATGAAAAGACCAAGCGGGATTGTATGGGCAGGGCCCGTAGCGGATATGGGTGGTTACGGAAATGTATCCAGGAACTTCTTGAAATCATTAAGTATGTTTAATATACCTATACACATTGTAAATTTTAGTTCAGTAGATCATGAAATTGGTAAAGAAGATTTAAAGTTTTTACAGGAGTTGAATCGGCCCCTATCGGAGTTAGGGAATGAATCTGTTCTCATCACGCACTGGACCCCGGAGTTGTTCTCGCAATTAAATTACCCGGGCATCGTAAAAAAAATTGGTGTGACTATTTTTGAAACAGACAGAATACCGGCTCACTGGACCTCTTTATGTAATAGGATGGATGAGGTTTGGCTGCCGAGCGAATTCAACTTTGATACATTTACGAAGTCAGGGGTAGACGTCCAAAAAGTACGAATTATTCCCTATGCATTAGACAGTAGAGACTATCTGAAAACATGGAATAAATTTAACTTTCCGGAAGGAACAAAAAAGTTTAAGTTTTTGTATACTTGCGCGTTTGATTACCGTAAAGGCATAGACTTATTGATTAGAGCCTATTGTAACGAATTTTCAGAATCGGAGGATGTCTCTCTGATATTGAAAATCTATGTTCCATCACACTACAAGAATTTTGATATCGATAAGTTTTTAAAAGATAATATACCGGCAAAAGAATCTAGGCCGCATATTTACGTATATACGGAACGTTTTCCAAGAGAGCAATTATATTCTTTGATGCAAAGTTGTGATGCTTATGTTTCGTCGGACCGTGCGAACGGATGGGGGATGCCTTGTATGGAAATGATGGCTTTCGGGATTCCAACGGCCACAATCAATTGGAGCGGTTCAACCGAGTTTATGAACGAAAATAATTCATTCTTGATAGAGCCTGAAAATGAATTTGAACCTGTCCATCCTATGCTGCAAGCAACCAGATTTGAGTTGTACGGCGGACATCAATGGAGAGTGGTGAGGGAAAAAACGATACAAACGGTATTGCGAGAGATATACGAAAATAAAGAAAAAAGAAATGTGATTGCAAGATGTGGGCAAGATACCATTATAGAACAATTTTCTGTAAAAGCTATATATGAGAAAATTTCAAAGATTATGTACATATAATGGTGAAACTCTTCAAATGCTTGATAACAAATATAGTGAATTTTATATGAACAAAGTTGAACAAGAGGTGTGTTTATGAAAAAAACAGCACTAATAACTGGAGTTACAGGTCAAGACGGCTCGTATTTAGCGGAGCTGCTGCTCCAGAAAGGCTATCAAGTGTACGGGCTCCGAAGACGGACAAGCATACCGATAATGGATAACCTGAAGCATATACAAAATGAAATCGAATTTATTGATGGCGATATATTGGATGCACCCTCCTTGTTTGAGGCCATAAGAAAATCAAAGCCCGATGAGGTTTATAATCTAGCGGCTCAATCGTTTGTCGGTTCCTCGTGGAACCAGCCGATACTGACGGGTGAAACAACAGCGCTTGGCGTAACGAATATGCTGGAAGCGGTCAGAATGATTAAGCCCGAAGCAAGGTTCTATCAAGCTTCCAGCAGCGAGATGTTCGGTAAAGTTCTCGAGACGCCCCAAACCGAAACGACCCCTTTTTATCCAAGAAGTCCTTACGGTGTCGCAAAGGTTTACGGTCACTGGATTACCGTCAATTACCGCGAAAGTTACAACATGTACACCTGCTCCGGCATTCTCTTCAACCATGAATCGCCGAGAAGAGGTATTGAGTTCGTAACAAGAAAAATAACCGATGCTGTAGCGAGAATAAAACTGGGAGCTGCAAATGAATTACGGTTGGGGAATCTCGATGCAAAGCGTGATTGGGGGTATGCGGGGGATTACGTTAAAGCAATGTGGTTGATGCTCCAGCAAGAACAACCGGGAGATTTTGTGATTGCAACCGGGGAGACCCATACTGTTCAAGAATTTGTTGAGATCGCTTTTGAGCATGCAGGCTTAAATTGGCGCGATTACGTTGTGATTGATCCCCGCTTTGTTCGGCCGGCTGAAGTGGACTTGCTCTTGGGCGACCCGAAGAAGGCTAAGAACCAGTTAGGCTGGAGGCAAGAGGTTAGTTTTGAACAACTTGTCGTTATGATGGTGGAGAATGACCTAGAGAGAGTTCATAAGTCACTAAAATAAGGTGAAGTTCATGAAAGCGATCATTACCGGAGTTAACGGTTTTGTGGGAGGTCATTTATCCAACTTGCTGTGTTCCGAAGGTGTGCAAGTTTGGGGAACAACAAGAGGGTTCAGTCACAATTATTATCTGAACAATAAGACGACATTGATCAAAACCGATATGAATGATGTAGATGAACTGGTCGGACTATTAAATCAAATCAAACCGGATTATCTTTTTCATTTGGCGGGAGAAAGCAATGTAAAAAAATCATGGGGAAATAAGGCGCAAACATTCGATGCGAATGTCATTAAGACATTGCGTCTACTCGAAGCAGTAAGAAAAAGCAAGGTAGCAGAGAATATACGGATATTGACGGTGGGTTCATCGGAAGAGTACGGAAGAGTTAACGCCAAAGCTGTTCCGATTCAGGAGAATACGCCACTTAAACCGGTCAGTCCTTATGGAATATCCAAGGCGACCATATCGATGATTGCCAGACAATATAATACGGCATATCAATTGAAAATTATACATGCGCGTCCCTTCAATCACATTGGCCCCGGACAAAAAACGGGATTCGTTGTTCCGGATTTTGCTGCGCAAATTGCGGCCATCGAAAAGGGAATGCAAAAGAATGTGCTCCGTGTCGGCAATTTGGACGCGCAACGTGATTTCAGCGACGTAAGAGATATCGTACGTGCTTACAAAATGTTGTTGGAACACGGTGAGTTCGGAGAAATCTACAATGTATGCTCGGGTGTCGGAGTAACGATCCAACATATTTTAGAAAGTCTGATTCGTTTATCAACGGTTTCAATTGAAGTGATCAAAGATGAAAACTTATTGAGACCTACAGATATCCCCGTGTATATAGGGGATAGTGGAAAAATAAAGAGTGAAGTAAATTGGAATCATGAAATTCCGTTAAATGACACTTTGTTTGATACATTACAGGACATAAGAAGACATCATAATAACGCAAGCTTGATATGAGAAGGATGGATGAATATGAAGCTGATCCTATTATCCGGCGGTTCCGGCACACGTCTGTGGCCAATCTCAAACGATGCGCGTTCGAAACAATTCTTAAAGGTTTTGGCGAATACACAGGGCGATAGGGTGTCGATGCTTCAGCGGGTATGGAGTCAGCTTGATGCTGTTGATTTGTCTCATTCGGCTATTATCGCTACAAGTAAATCCCAGGTTGACATGATTCATAACCAAATTGAAAATGATGTTCCTGTTATTGTTGAGCCGGAGCGCCGTGATACTTTTCCGGCCATTGCATTGGCCGCTGTTTATCTCTATTCCGTAGGAGGGGTCGGTTTAGATGAAGTCATTACGGTGTTGCCGGTAGATTCCTACGTGGAGGATGCATTTTTTCAAAAAGTAAAGGAATTGGAGCAGGTGGTACGGTCCTCCGGAGCGGAGTTTGCCTTAATGGGCGTTGAACCAACGTTTCCGTCGGAGAAATACGGTTATATCGCCGTCAACTCCGAGCATCCCGCAGAACCCTGCTTCACGGTTCGTGAATTTCATGAAAAGCCGAAAACTGCAAAAGCAAAAGCGCTCATAGAAGAAGGGGCGTTTTGGAACTGCGGTGTTTTTGCATTTAAGCTGGATACCATTATTTCTATTCTTTCGTATAAAGGTTTTCCTGTCGTATATGAGAAACTGTTGTCGAATTACAGCGATTTGCCGAAAATCAGTTTCGACTACGAGGTGTTAGAGAAAAGCGGCAACATTGTGGTCATTCGATACGATGGGCATTGGAAGGATCTTGGAACATGGAATACCCTTACTGAGGAAATGGTTGAACCCCTTACGGGTAAAGGAGTTATAAGCCCTGATTGCGTAAATACGCATGTGATGAACGAGCTGGATATTCCAATTGCTGTCCTGGGTTTATCGAATGTGATTGTCGCAGCAAGTCCGGATGGTATTCTCGTCACGGATAAAAATGAAAGCGCCAGATTAAAAGAATTAATACGCTTTGATCAAAGGCCCATGTACGAAGAAAGACGTTGGGGATGGTACCGCGTATTAGATTATACGAAGATTGATGACGGCAGTGAAGTGCTCACCAGACGAATTAAAATAGATGCCGGCAAAAATCTAAGTTATCAGCTGCATTACAAGCGCAGCGAGGTTTGGACAGTGATCAGCGGGGAAGGCGAAGCAGTGGTCGACGGGAACCTGTTAAAGGTTAAACCCGGTGATGTTGTTAAGATCCCTCAGGAGACTAAGCACGGCATCAAGGCAATCACGGATCTTGAATTTATCGAAGTTCAGACTGGGATCGAAGTAATGGATGAAGATGTTGTTCGCATGCATGCTACATGGGATGAAGTGATGGGAGTTATTGTATGAAAATACTTGAAATGACGACTTTCTTGCGTGGTGGAGCGGGTGTTTTTGTTACTCGTTTGACGGAAAGCTTAAGACGTAGAAACCATCATGTACATGTCGTATCGACTGGTGAAGTTGAACAGCTGACGGACTGGGATGAACTGCTAAACTGTTTAGGGCAGATTGACACAACGCACCATCAATTTAACTTTTTCAAAAGGGAACCTGATATATTTTGGGCAGAGACTGAAAGGCTTAGCGAACTGTTATTGAAAGAGCAATTTGATGTCATACATGCGCATGCAGGTGTACCGGCGTTAGGCGCCTCGATTGCCCGGAAAATGGCAGGGTTGAATATTCCGATCATTGCAACCTTTCATAGTTGGAGCAAAGATCGGCCAAACTGGATGAATGTTCAGGACACTTATGCCTTTAATCAATGTCAGCATGTTTTCTTTGATTCGCAAGCCTATATGGCTTATGGCAGCTCATTCGGGTTGACTTCCCGTCATGAAGTTATATATCCGGGTTTATTGATTGATCCGACTCCGTATTTAGACAAACGTCAAAACTGTCGGTTAGCACTTCTGGAACAATTAAACCTGCCGAATAACGTGAGATTGATTTCGAACTTGGCGGAAATTACGGAAAGAAAAGGGCAGCTTGATTTGATCAAGTCGCTACCTCTTGTTCTTGAACAGGAAGATGTATACTTGTTATTTATTGGCGAATGCCGGAATGAGCATTATAGAAACCTGATTAACCAGACGATTGATGAGCATAAGTTGAGCGAGAAGGTACGTTTTATGGGCTGGGTGGACGACCCTTATGAAATCGTAGCGGGAACCGATTTGTTTGTATTTCCATCCTATAGCGAAGGTTTGGGAATGGCGATTGCAGAGGCTATTTCCCTTGGCGTGCCAGCGGTATTTTCTTCTATCGAAGGAATGAAAGATATTGAAGACATTTTGGGAGAATACAGCATGGGGACTTTTGAAGCCGGAAACATACCGGATATCGCTGAAAAGATCTTACAGGTACTGAGAAAGGACGCTTCGCGCAAGAGCGTTATGATGGACAAGGGCGCTGAGTTAATTCGGACAGCTTTCGCGTTTGACACAACGGTTACAAAATACGAGAAGGCAATGTACCACCTGGTTAACAGGTAGCGAATGCCATGATCAAAGTGCTTGTATTTGACCTTGATGATACGTTGTATGAAGAGTTGACTTATGTAAAAAGCGGCTTTTTGGCGGTTTCCAGTTGGTTGGAGCGGAACCTGGGTATTGATAACTCGAAGGCGTTAGCTTTTCTGTCGAATGCCTTGGCACAAGGCCGAGGGCGTATTTTTGACGATCTTTTGCTTCATTTTCAGTGTTTCACGAAAAAAAACGTAACGAAATGTATTCAGATCTACCGCAGCCATACTCCAATGATTAAGTTGGACCTTGCCGCTGAACGCTGTCTGGAGCGCTTTAATGAGTACCCTTTGTATATCGTTACGGATGGGAATAAAATCGTTCAGCACAATAAATTATTGGCTTTGGGTTTGTACAAACGGGTCCGGCGATGTTTCATCACCCACCGTTTTGGTGTGAAACATGCCAAACCATCCCCATATTGTTTTGAGAGGATTAACCGACTTGAGGCGGTTTCTCCCGCAGAGGTAGTCTATATCGGTGACAATCCGGCCAAGGATTTCGTCGGCATTAAAGCAAAGGGTTATCTTACCGTGCGGATTATGCAGGGAAATCACAGGCTGGTCGAGAAAGAAGAAGATTACGAGGCGCATGCCCGTATCGATTCATTGGATGAATTGCAGCCGGAGTTTTTGGACCGTTTAAGCGACACAGTTCGAGGTTCGCGTGTTGAGCCTGCGCAAAAGGGTTGATGATAAGTGAAATCGATCGTAATTATACAAGCCCGGATGGGCTCTGAACGGCTTCCGGGCAAAGTGCTGCTTCCTTTGGGCTCTTCCGTCATCCTGGATTATGTCGTGTCCAGATGCCGGGCAATCCCGGAAATTGCAGAGGTGATCGTGGCTACTTCCATTTTGGAGCCGGATGAAGCGATTGCCGACTGGTGCAAGGAGAACGGGGTGCCTTGCTTCCGCGGTTCGGAGGACGATGTGCTGTCCCGCTATTATGAATGCGCCAAACCGTACCGGCCGGATTATGTGCTGCGGGTTACGGCCGACTGCCCGTTCGTCGATTATGAGATGGCGGCTCAGATGATACGGTTAATGGAGGAGTATCCCTCCGATATGGTTCAAATCATGAATGAAGACGGACTGACCAGAGGGCTGGTCGTGGAAATGGTATCGTTTGGTACTTTGGAATATATGTACCGCCACAGCAAGGAGCCTCGGCACCGGGAGCACGTCACCTACTATGCGAAGGAGTATCCGCAACAATTCAAGCTGCCGCCGTATATGCCGCCTGCTTATATGCATCATCCGCAGTTAAGGATAACCGTCGATACGACGGCGGATTACGACCTGTGCCGGGCGCTTGTGGCGCAAGCCGGCAACGACAAGCTGATTCTTTCGCGGGACATTGTCGGGTTGCTGCTGAAGCATCCGGAAATTGCCGCCCTGAACGCCCATATTTCACAGAAGCCGGTGGTGTAAGATGCGCATAGTGATTCGGGCGGATGCATCCTCTCGCGTGGGTACCGGTCATGTCATGCGCTGCCTGACGTTAGCCGACTTGTTAAGGCGGCAGGGCTGTGTTGTACGCTTTCTCATGCAGCGGCTCGACGGTCATTTGCAGGAACTGGTTACGGCGAGCGGCTATGACGTCACCATGCTGGAAATCTCCGAAGGTGCCTCTACATGGGAAGACGATGCGGAAGCCTCCATACAGGCAATCGAAGAGTGGCATGGGCGTGTGGAGTGGTGCGTGGTGGACCATTACGGCCTTGACAGCCGCTGGGAACACAAGCTTCGGGGCTTCGCCGAATCGATTATGGTGATCGATGACCTGGCAGACCGCAGTCATGATTGTGACCTGCTGCTGGATCAAAACTTTGTCGAACAAATGGAGTCCCGATATGACGGCTTGGTGCCGGACAGCTGCCTGCAATTGTTGGGACCTAAGCATATGCTGCTTCGGGATGAATTCATACAGGCGAAACCACTGGCTTTCAGGCGACGGCGTGAAGGAGTCCGTAAGGTTTTGCTTTTTTTTGGAGGAGCGGATCCTACGAATGAAACCGAGAAGGTGATAACAGCGATCAAGCCGTTTCTGAACGATGGTCCCGTGGTCGACGTCGTTGTCGGCCGCACGAACCCGAACCGGTCGACGATTGAGGCGATGTGCGCCGGACACGATCGTCTGCATTTTCACCTTCAGGTAAGCAACATGGCGGAAATGATGGGCTCGGCCGATTTTTCGTTCGGGGCGGGCGGCGTAACGATGTGGGAACGCTGCTACTTGGGATTGCCGTCCGCTGTCGTCATCGTTGCAGACAATCAAGCGGCGTCTGTTGAAGCGGCTGCCAAGCTGGGCGCGGTCTGGAATTTGGGCCGGCATGAAGCTGTAAAAATCCCCGATATTGCCGATATATTTTATAGAGCCGTCATTGGCCGGGCGGAATTGCTAGAAATGAGCAGGATCGGCATGCGACTAATCGACGAACATTCCCCGGAGGACGACCGTCCGGGCGCCGAAGTTGTTAAGGTTATGCTTCGTCATAAAGGAGACTCGGAATGAAACAGGAGTTCAAGATTGGAAACAGACAAGTAGGATCCGATCATCCGCCGTTCATCATCGCCGAAATGTCCGGCAATCATAATCAATCGCTTGATCGGGCATTGGCGATTGTAGAAGCCGCGGCCAAAGCCGGCGTCGACGCGCTCAAGCTGCAGACCTATACGGCGGACACTATGACGATCGATATAGACGAAGGCGATTTTTTCATTGACGACCCGAACAGCTTATGGAAAGGCACATCCTTGTATAAATTGTACCAGGAGGCTTATACGCCGTGGGAATGGCATAAGCCGATATTCGATCGGTGCAAGGAGCTTGGCTTGCTTGCATTCAGTACGCCCTTTGACGAAACGGCCGTCGACTTTCTGGAGGAGCTGAACGTGCCGTGCTACAAGGTCGCTTCGTTCGAAAACACGGATATCCCGCTGATCCGCAAAATTGCCGCAACCGGCAAACCGGTCATTATTTCAACGGGCATGGCTTCGATCGCCGAGCTGGATGAAACCGTCCGCGCCGCGCGTGATGCGGGCTGCAAGGATTTGGTGCTCTTGAAATGCACCAGCACGTATCCGGCCACTCCCGAGAATACCAATTTGAACACCATGCCTCATCTGAAACAGCTGTTCGATTGCCAGGTTGGCATTTCCGATCACACGATGGGGATCGGCGTGAGTGTCGGCAGCGTCGTGCTTGGCGGAACTGTGATTGAGAAGCATTTTACTTTGTCCAGAGCGGAAGGCGGGGTGGATTCGGCGTTCTCCATGGAGCCGCATGAGATGGAGGCGCTGGTCGTCGAATCCCGCAGGGTATGGCAAAGTCTCGGACAAGTCATGTACGGTCCCACCCAGGCGGAACGTCCTTCTTTGAAGCACCGCAGATCGCTATACATTGTGCAGGATCTCAAAGAAGGAGATGTGCTCACCAAGGACAATATCAAGGCCATTCGACCGGGAGCGGGCATGCCTCCGAAACATCTAGATGAGATATTGGGTAAGCGTGTAAGACGGAATGTTTCCAAAGGCACCCCGCTTTCTCTGGAACTGTTCTAGTTAAAATAAGGATAAGCGAGGAACGGAATGTGAATATTCTACTCACCGGCGGTGCCGGTTTCATCGGGCGCTGGGTTGCTAAGCGTCTGCTCGCCGACGGCCACAGCGTCCGGATACTTGACGATTTGTCCAACGGAGCGGAAGCCAATCTCGCAGAATTCCGGGACAACCCGAAATTGAAATTCAGCAAAGGATCGATATTGGACGAGAGTCTGCTTGCACAATTGTTCGAGAATGACCGCTACGATATCTGTTATCATCTTGGCGCTTCCATTAACGTACAGGATTCCATAGACGACCCGCTGACCACATTCAACAATGACACGGTCGGTACGTTCTATATTTTGGAGCAATGCCGACGTCACCATGTGAAGGTCGTCTTCATGAGCACTTGCATGGTATATGACCGTTGCATGGACGACAGCGGGATTAACGAATCGCATCCGATCAAGCCGGCTTCTCCTTATGCGGGCGCCAAAATAGCGGCTGAGAATATGGTCCTCTCTTATTGGCATGCTTACGGCTTGCCGACGGTAGTCATTCGGCCGTTCAATACGTACGGTCCGTATCAGAAAACGGGCGGCGAGGGCGGCGTAGTCGCGATCTTCGTGAAAAACAAGCTGGCCGGAAAAACATTGAATATTTACGGCGAAGGCACGCAGACAAGAGATCTGCTCTTTGTCGAGGATTGCGCAAGATTCGTCGTGGAAGCAGGCTATTCGGATAAGGTGAACGGCGAGATCGTCAACGCGGGTCTGGGGCGCGACATTTCGGTTAACGACCTTGCCCTGTTGATTGCGGGCGACGCGTCCCGCATCACTCACGTGGAGCACATCCACCCGCAAAGCGAAATTCAGAAGCTGCTCTGCGATTATTCCAAAGCGGAGAGACTGCTTGACTGGAAGCCCGAAATTACGCTGGAAGAAGGTATTCGGCAGACGGAAGCATGGATTCGCAAGACGGACTTGATTTAAGGCAGCCGGGAATCGGACGGGGAGGTAATACGGGGAGGTAATATTGTGCGTAATAATCATAAGCCGATCAGAGAGACGCTGCTCCCCTACGGCAAACAGTGGATCGATGACGAAGACATTGCCGCCGTTCTGCAAGTGCTCCGCAGCGATTTTATTACACAAGGGCCTGCCATTCAAGCCTTTGAGAGCAAGGTAGCCGATTACGTCGGGGCCCAATATGCGGTCGCCTATTGCAACGGCACCGCCGCGCTGCACGGCGCGTGCTTTGCCGCCGGCATCGGACCGGGCGATGAGGTCGTCACGTCGCCGTTGACCTTCCTGGCGAGCAGCAATTGTGTGCTCTACATGGGCGGCAAGCCGGTGTTTGCGGATATACGGCCGGATACGTATAATATCGATCCGGACGACATCGCGCGCAAACTATCGGATCGGACCAAAGCGATTATTGCCGTCGATTTTACCGGCCAGCCCGCGGAGATGGATCGGATTACGATGCTTGCAAGAGATCGCGGTCTGACGGTGATCCAGGATGCCGCCCATTCACTGGGCGCCAGTTACGCGGGCAGCAAGGTTGGCACCTTGGCAGATATGACGATGTTCAGCTTTCATCCGGTGAAGCACGTCACTACAGGCGAAGGCGGCATGATCGTAACCGACAGCGAGGAATTTTACAGAAAGCTGCTTCTGTTCCGCAATCACGGTATGACGCGGGATCCGGAGCTGCTTAAGCAGAACGACGGTCCATGGTGCTACGAGATGCGCGAGCTAGGCTATAATTACCGCATGACGGACCTTCAGGCGGCACTCGGCGTATCCCAAATGGACAAGCTGGAACGCTTCGTAGAACGCAGACGGGAGATTGCGGCCGCTTATGACGGAGCATTCGGAAGTATGGGCGGGTTGGTTATTCCGGCACAGCATGCCGACGCCCGGTCGAGTTGGCATTTATATGTGCTACGCTGGCGCAGGGAAGCTTTCAAAGCGGATCGCAAAGTGATCTTTGAGGCGTTGAGAGCCGAGAACATCGGGGTCAATGTGCACTATATTCCGGTTTACCGGCAGCCTTATTATCGGGCAAACGGCTATGCGGATGTGCGTTGCGATCATGCGGAGAAATACTATGAGACTTCGCTTTCATTACCGATCTTCCCGAAAATGACCGACGAGGATATCCGGGACGTTATACAAGCGGCAACAAAAATTTATCAAACCTATGCGGTGAAATGATCCGTATATCTATCGCCGTTGTTATCGCTTTCAATTACCGTTTGACATTTCTGGAATGCCGATGTATAGTCAGATTGTGGGCCACGTACATAGCTGACGCCTCACAGTTACTTGAAGACGAAGGGAATGTTCAAGCATGCAAGGTAAAGTTAAATGGTTTAACGCAGAAAAGGGTTACGGATTCATCGAGACTGAACAAGGCGGCGACGTTTTCGTTCATTTCTCCGCAATCCAATCCGAAGGCTTCAAAACGCTCGAAGAAGGCCAATCGGTCGAATTCGACATCGTTGAAGGCGCTCGCGGTCCACAAGCTGCAAACGTAGTCAAACTGTAATCATCCGGTCAATCGACCGACGGATAGATGGTACACTTGACAAAGTGCTGGAGACAGAACCCTGGGAAACCGGGGTTTTTTCTTTTCTCGTCACAAGTTATCAAATTATTCAAAACTATCACTCGATTCTTTTGTTAATGCTTCGTGAATATGTTATGATGGAGTCAGTTAAAGTGCGAGGAGGAATGCAGATGAAATACAATATCCGAGGTCAGCATATCTTGGTTACGGACGCGCTGAGAGAGCATGTCGAGAAGAAACTGAGTCGCCTGGAACGGTATTTTGAAGCACCTTTAACCTCCGAAGTAAATGTAACGCTTTCGGTCACCAAGAACCGGCAAGGTGTCGAAGTCACGATTCCGCTCAGGGGCGTCATGCTCCGCGCGGAAGAGAAGCACGACGATATGTATGCGGCTGTCGATCTGGTGGTCGACAAGCTGGAGCGTCAAATCCGCAAGCACAAAACGAAGGTGAACCGCAAGTTCCGTACGGACGGCGGTCTGAAAACATTATTCAGGGAGGATTCAGGAGCGGCGGTCAGCGTACTGGACGAGGATGAGGAACTGGATGTGGGCGTCGTTCGGACGAAGCGACATACGCTGAAGCCGATGGATGTGGAAGAGGCAATTCTCCAAATGAACATGGTCGGGCACAGCTTTTACGTTTTCGCCAATGCGGAGACGAAAGAGGTGAACGTCGTTTATAGAAGAGATGACGGAAAATACGGGTTGATTGAGCAAGCTTAACATAATTGATGAACGGCATGGCTGCAAAGCCGGATCCCGCTGCCGCGGGATCCGGCTTTGTGCGTCCGGGCCGGCTGGCGCAACTTCCGCGTGCTGGTCTTCGTATAGATGGAAGCGGCACGAACCGCTTGACGCGCCTTGACGAGCCTTGCGTGCGCGTTGCGGCAGTCTCTACAAACTGTTACAATTTAAGTTATGAGTCGACTTACGAAAGGGGCATCCTTCCCATGCTCGGATTGGTAAAGAAAATATTCGGCGATCCGAATGAGCGTGAAATCAAACGCTGCATGCGCATCGTCGAACAGATTAACGGCCTGGAGCCCGAGTTCGTCAAGCTTACCGACGATCAGCTGCGCGCCAAGACGGACGAATTCAAAGCCCGTCTGGAGAAGGGCGAAGAGCTCGACAGCTTGCTGCCGGAGGCGTTCGCGACCGTTCGCGAGGCATCCAAACGGACACTCGGCATGCGTCATTTCGACGTCCAACTGGTCGGCGGCATGGTGCTGCACGACGGCAAAATATCCGAAATGAAAACCGGCGAGGGCAAAACGCTCGTCGCGACCCTTCCGGTATATTTAAACGCGCTGACGGGGAAAGGCGTGCATGTCGTGACCGTCAACGATTATTTGGCGCAGCGCGACAGCAATATGATGGGTCAGCTGTATCAATTCCTCGGCATGACGGTCGGCTGCAACCTGCACGGCCTGAACCATGACGAGAAGCAGGCAGCCTACGCGGCCGACATTACGTACGGAACGAATAATGAATTCGGCTTTGACTATTTGCGCGACAACATGGTGCTGTACAAGGAGCAGATGGTGCAGCGCCCGCTTTATTTCGCGATTATTGACGAGGTGGATTCGATCCTGGTCGACGAAGCGCGCACACCGCTCATCATTTCCGGACAAGCGGCGAAGTCGACCGAGCTTTATTATGCGGCCGACCGTTTCGTTGGCCGCCTGCAAGAGGAAGAGGACTACACGGTCGACGTGAAGCTTCGCAGCGTCACGCTGTCCGAGGCGGGGGTGGAGAAGGCTGAGCGCGCCTTCGGAATCGAGAACCTGTTCGACCATGCCCACGTGCTGCTCAACCACCATATCCAGCAGGCGCTTAAAGCGCACGCGATCATGAAGCGCGACGTCGATTACGTCGTGCAGGATGACGAGGTTATTATCGTCGATGAGTTCACCGGGCGGCTGATGGCGGGACGCCGCTACAGCGACGGCCTGCATCAGGCGATCGAAGCCAAGGAGCAGCTCAAGGTTCAGAACGAGAGCATGACGCTGGCGACGATCACCTTCCAGAACTACTTCCGGATGTACCGCAAGCTGGCCGGCATGACCGGTACGGCGAAGACCGAAGAAGAGGAATTCAAGAAAATTTACGGCCTGGACGTCGTGCAGATTCCGACCAACCGGCCGAATATTCGTGTCGACATGCCCGATGTCGTCTACAAGTCGGAGAACGGCAAATTCAAGGCGGTCGTCGATGAAATCGCGGCCCGCCATGCCAACAAGCAGCCGATACTCGTCGGCACCATCTCAATCGAGAATTCCGAGAAGCTGTCCGATATGCTGAAACGCCGAGGCGTCCAGCATAAGGTGCTGAACGCAAAATATCATGCCGAGGAAGCGGAGATTATTTCGCGTGCGGGACAAGCCGGCGCAGTGACGATCGCCACGAACATGGCGGGCCGCGGCACGGACATCGTGCTCGGCGAAGCGGTTCCCGAAACCGGCGGCTTGCATATTATCGGTACGGAGCGTCACGAATCCCGCCGAATCGATAACCAGCTGCGCGGCCGTTCGGGACGTCAGGGCGACCCGGGCTCGACGCAATTTTATTTATCGCTTGAAGATGAGCTGATGCGCCGCTTCGGTTCCGAGAATATTATGGGCATGATGGATCGGCTCGGCTTCGAGGAGGACCAGCCGATCGAGAGCCGAATGATCACGCGCGCGATCGAGTCCGCCCAGAAGCGGGTCGAGGGCAACAACTTCGATTTGCGCAAGGTCGTTCTGCAGTATGACGACGTCATGAACCAGCAGCGGGAAATCATTTATAAGCAGCGGCGCGAGGTGCTGTACTCGGAGAATATCCGCGATGTCGTGCTCGAGATGATCAAGCCGGTGGTCGAGCGCATCGTCGAGGCCCACACGCCTGCGGACGAGGTGCCGGAGGATTGGGATCTCCAGGCGGTGGTCGATTACGCGCACGGAACCTTTCTCCAGGAAGGCACGCTGACCAAGGATGACCTGTGGGGCAAGGAACGCGAGGAAATCGTCGAATTCCTGCTCGGCAAGGTGGGCGCCCTCTATGACGCGCGCGAAGCGCAGATCGGCGAGGAGACGATGCGCGAATTCGAGAAGGTCGTCGTGCTGCGCGCGGTCGACAGCAAATGGATGGACCACATCGACGCGATGGACCAGCTTCGCCAGGGCATCCATCTGCGCGCATATGGCGGTACCGATCCGCTTCGCGAGTATCAATTCGAAGGCTTCGAGATGTTCAAAGAGATGATCGACCATATCCAGGAGGAAGTCACGAAGTACATCATGAAGGCGCATGTTGAGAATAATCTGGAGCGCCAAGAGGTGGCTAAAGGGCAGACGGAGTCGGGCGGCGGCGGAGAGCCGAAGCAGAAGCGTCCGGTGAAGCGCGATGAGCAGCGGGTCGGCCGGAACGATCCGTGCCCGTGCGGCAGCGGCAAAAAATATAAGCAGTGCCACGGTGCGAACGCGTAATTCCCGTTCCGGGACGGCGTTTGCGTCAGTGCGGCTGCATACATTGAGGTGAAGCGATAACCATGATCGACGTATCGGTAAAACAGGACCTGCGCGAGATGGCGAAGCGGCTCCAAGAACTCAGGGGGTCTCTTTGACTTGGATCTCAAGCAAGAGATGATAGCCAACTTTGAAGAAAAAATGACCGCGCCCGATTTCTGGGACGACAACGAAAAGGCGCAAAGCGTCATTTCGGAGCTGAATGCGGTCAAATCGGTCGTGGAGCAGTACGGCAAGCTGGTGGCCGAGCAAGAAGATTACGAGACGATGCTGGAGCTGGCGGAGGAGGAAGGAGATGACTCGCTGGAAGCCGAGCTGGCGAGCGGAGTCGAGGAGCTTGTCCGCAAGGTGGGCGCTTTCGAGCTGCAGCTGCTGCTGAACCAGCCGTATGACAAGCTGGACGCCATCCTTGAGCTGCATCCGGGCGCCGGCGGCACCGAGTCGCAGGACTGGGGCCAAATGCTGTACCGCATGTACACGCGATGGGCGGAGAAAAAAGGGTTCAAGGTCGAGGTGCTCGACTACTTGCCCGGCGATGAAGCGGGGATCAAGAGCGTGACGATCTCGATCAAGGGCTACAACGCATACGGCTATCTGAAGGCGGAAAAAGGCGTGCACCGGCTCGTGCGGATCTCGCCGTTCGACGCCTCGGGCCGCCGGCATACGTCCTTCGTGTCGTGCGACGTGATGCCGGAAATTTCCGATGATATCGAGATTGAGATCCGCAGCGAGGATCTGAAGGTGGATACGTACCGCTCGAGCGGCGCCGGCGGGCAGCACGTCAACAAGACGGAGTCGGCCATCCGGATTACGCACATGCCGACCGGCATCGTTGTGGCGTGCCAGACGCAGCGTTCGCAGATACAAAACCGTGAGCGGGCGATGCAGATGCTGCGCTCCAAGCTTTATGAGCTCAAGATCGAAGAGCAGCAGAAGCATCTGGCGGAAATCCGCGGCGAGCAGTCCGACATCGCATGGGGCAGCCAGATTCGTTCGTATGTTTTTCATCCGTACAGCATGGTGAAGGATCACCGCACGTCGGTCGAAACCGGCAACGTCGGCGCGGTCATGGACGGCGATCTGGACATCTTCATCGACGGCTATCTGCGCAGCCAAATTCGCTCCGAATAGCTTGTCAAGGCTAGTCTTAAACACACTTCTAATGTATAATCGTGTCAGGAACACCAAACCCGTGACGACAGCTGCCGCATCGCATACGCACGCCTGTTGTCCGTTCCTATTCCATATCTGGAAGAGGAGATGAAGGAAGATGGAACAAAGCATTTTGCAGGCGCTCGAGCAGATGGAGGGCCGGATTATCCGGCACGTCGACCAACGGATCGATGATCTGCGCACGGAATTGAAGGCGGAGATCAACGACCTGCGCATGGAGGTCAACGACCTGCGCACGGAGATGAACCGCCGGTTCGACGAGATCGAGGAAAAGCAGACGGAACTGCTTGCGATCCACACGGAGAAGCAGGCGATCAAGCTGAGCGTTATCCAGTTGGAGTTCGAAGCGCTGACCAAACGGGTCGAGAAGCAGGAGCTCATTACGAAGCATCTTTTATAAAGCTGTAACGTCCGATCCCCGATTGTCAGCAATCGGGGATTTTTAATGTGTTGGAGGTCCTGTCTTCTTTGTACTATATTGATGGGTGCGGCTGAAGAGAGTTCCCCAAAACCATTGTATTTAAATAAATCAGAATGTATAATAATACAATCTTGAGCGCTATTTATTCGAACGGCCGCTTGGTGTAGAATGGTTACTTAGGAAGTTCAGGGATAGGAGAGAATGTTATGGATTCCAAGATAAAAGCCGCGATCGTCGGATCGACCGGATACGGCGGCGTGGAGCTGATTCGGCTGCTTGCGTCGCATCCGCAGATAGAGGTGACGTCGGTCATTTCGTCCTCGAACGCCGGGTCTCCGATTGCGGAAGGTTATCCGCATCTGACGGAAATCCGCACCGAGCTGCTGGACGGCATCGAGCCGGCCGCAATCGCTGCCAAGGCGGATGTTGTTTTTCTCGCAGCACCCGCGGGCGTAGCAACGAAGCTCGCGCCCCAGCTGCTTGAGGTCGGGCTGAAGGTGATCGACGTGTCCGGTGATTTTCGGTTGAAGTCGCCGGCTTTATATGAGGAATGGTACAAAAAGGAGCCTGCCGGGCAAGCGCATCTGGATCGCGCCGTTTACGGCCTCGCCGAAGTGTTCGGGGAAGAGTCGAAGGGTGCGGACTTGATCGCCAATCCGGGCTGCTATCCGACTGCAGCGCTGCTGGGACTCATACCGGCCGTGGCGGAAGGCTGGATCGATCCGGCGACGATTATTATCGACGCCAAATCGGGCGTTTCGGGAGCCGGCCGCGGCGCGAGCCTCGGCACCCATTATGCGGAAATCAACGAAAATTTCAAAGCTTATAAGGTCAATAAGCATCAGCATATTCCGGAGATCGAGCAGGTGCTGAAGCGCGTGGCCGGCAAGCCGGTGACGACGACGTTCACCGCGCACCTGGTGCCGATGACGCGCGGCATCATGAGCACCATGTATGCCACGATCTCAGGCGATCGCAGCGATCGCGATTTTATCGACTTGTACCGTCGTTACTACGAGAACCGCCGCTTTGTTCGTATCCGAAGCGAAGGGGTTCTGCCGGCTACCAAAGAGGTGTTCGGCTCCAACTATTGCGACATCGGCTTTGCCGTCGATAAGCGGACCGGCCGGGTCACGATCGTGTCGGTTATCGACAACCTGGTGAAGGGCGCGGCCGGGCAGGCGGTCCAGAACCTGAATTTGCTGATGGGTTGGGACGAGCAGCTTGGACTGGAATTCGTGCCGGTCTATCCGTAAAGCATCGCATCGAATCATCAGCATCCCATTATCATGGCTTACGTGAAGGAGAATTCGATCGGAATGGAAAATGGAACGCCAGCTTCGTACAAGGTCGTGCCGGACGGCTCGATCACGACGCCCCAAGGCTTCAGAGCGGGCGGTCTGCACTGCGGCTTGAAGAAAACGACCCGCCATGACCTGGGCGCCATCGTCTGCGAGGTGCCGGCTTCGGCGGCGGGCGTATATACGACGAATGTGTTTCAAGCGGCGCCGCTGCTGGTTACGCGCGAGAGCATTGGCAAGGAAGGCAAGCTGCGCGCGGTGCTCGTCAACAGCGGCAATGCGAATGCCTGCACGGGCAAGCAGGGCGAGGCCGATGCGTACAAGATGCGCGATTCCTTCGCGGATTCGATCGGCGTTCCCGCGCATCACGTCGCGGTAGCCTCTACCGGCGTGATCGGCGAGCTGCTGAAGATGGACCGCGTGCTGGAGGGCATCGTCCGAATGCCGGCCCGTCTGAACGGCGGCAAGAACGGCGCGGACGATTTCAGCCAGGCGATTCTGACGACGGACCTGGTGGAGAAAACGGTTTGCGTCTCCGTCGAGATCGACGGCCGCACCGTGCACGTCGCGGGCGCAGCGAAGGGCTCCGGCATGATCCACCCGAACATGGCGACCATGCTGGGTTTCGTCACGACGGACGCGGCGATCGGCAACGAGTCGCTGCAATATTTGCTCCGCCACGCGACCGATCTTTCGTTTAACATGATCACGGTCGACGGAGACACGAGCACGAACGACATGCTGGTCGCGATGGCGAGCGGCCTCGCGGGCAATGAAGAGCTGACGCAGCGCCATCCGGATTGGAGCAAGTTCTCCGACGCGCTGCGCTACGTATGCGAGGTGCTGGCGAAAGCGATTGCGCGCGACGGCGAAGGCGCGACGAAGCTGATCGAGGTGCGCGTGCGCGGCGCCCTGACCGACGAATCCGCGCGGGCCATTGCGAAGACGGTCATCGGTTCGTCGCTTGTGAAATCGGCGGTGTTCGGCGCGGACGCCAACTGGGGCCGCATTATCGCGGCTGTTGGACGCGCGGGCCAGCCGGTCAATCCGGAGACGGTGGATATCCGGCTCGGCGACATCGCGGTGCTGGAGCAGTCCCGGCCGATTCCGTTCGACGAGGAGCGGGCGCTTGAATATTTGAAGGGCAGCACGGTTCAGATTCATGTCGAGCTCCATTACGGCGAAGGCGAAGCGACCGGCTGGGGCTGCGACCTGACGTACGACTACGTGCGGATCAACGCCGCCTATCGGACTTAAGCGAACGGAACGGAACGGAGCGGAAAGGAAAGGAACGGTAAAGGCGATGACGGAACAACGTTTTGTGATGAAATGCGGCGGAAGCACGCTCGCGGCGCTGCCGGCGTCGTTTTTCGGCGAGCTGCGGCAGCTGCAGGAGGAGGGCGTCAAGCCGGTCATCGTGCACGGCGGCGGCCCTGCGATCTCCGAGACGCTGACGAAGCTCGGCATCGAATCGGCATTCGTCAATGGCTTGCGCAAAACCGACGAGGCGACGCTCGACGTCGTCGAGATGGTATTGGCGGGCCGAATCAATAAAGAGATCGTGCGCAAAATCCAGCAGAGCGGCGCCAAGGCGCTCGGCCTGTCCGGCGTCGATGGGGAGCTCATTCAGTCGAAGCCCGTGGCGAACAGCGACGAGATCGGTTTCGTCGGCGACGTGACCGATGTGAACGCCGTCGTCATCGAGGGCGTCATGAGCATGGGCTACATTCCTGTAATTGCGCCGATCGGGATCGATGAGGCCGGCCAGCGCTACAACATTAATGCCGACACCGCCGCCGGCGCTGTGGCATCGCATCTCGGCGTAGAGCGGATGATCGTCGTGACGGACGTGCCCGGCATTCTGAAGACGGTGGACGGCGAGAAGCGGGTGCTGCCGACAGTGACGGTGGCGGACATCGAAGCGATGATCGCAAGCGGCGAAATATACGGCGGCATGATCCCGAAGGTTCGCGCGGCCATCCAGTGCATTCAGGGGCGGGTGCGCGAGGTCGTGATCGTGAACGGCGACGAGCCGGGCGTGCTCGGCAAGGCGGTGCGCGAAGGCGGGATCGGCACGCGAATCGTGCGCGAATAGCTTTTCATCGTATCGGCAGGTAACCGGCAATTTAACAGACGACCATTATCCGGAGGTGGAACGATTATGACTGAATCCAACGCGCAAAGCTCGCTTTTTCCGACTTACGGCCGTTATCCGGTCGCGCTTGTGAAAGGGCGGGGCAGCTGGCTGTGGGATGATCAGGGCAACAAATATTTGGACTTCATGTGCGGGCTGGCGGTAACGAACCTCGGCCATGTGCCGCCGAAGGTGAAGGACGCGCTGGTCAAGCAGCTCGATGAGCTGTGGCATGTGTCCAACCTGTTCCATATCCCGAACCAGGAGGCGGCGGCCAGGCTGCTGACCGACAACAGCCATGCGGAAGCGGTGTTCTTCTGCAACTCGGGAGCGGAAGCGAACGAAGCGGCGATCAAGCTTGCGCGCCGTTACCACCAGAAGGTGCTCGGCACCGGGCGTTACGAGGTCATTACGTTCACGAAATCGTTTCACGGCCGGACTTTGGCGACATTGACGGCAACCGGGCAGGAAAAGGTGAAAGAAGGCTTCGCCCCTCTGCCGGAAGGCTTCGTGACGGTGCCGCTGCATGACGTGCCGGCGCTGGAGGCGGCGATCAGCGGGAACACCGCGGCGGTCATGCTCGAGATGGTGCAGGCCGAGGGCGGCGTCCATCCGGTCGACCCGGCATTCCTGCAGACGGTCGTGGAGCTGTGCGACAAGCATGGCCTTCTGCTGATCGTCGACGAGATTCAGACCGGCATGGGCCGGACCGGCAAGCTGTTCGCGTTCGAGCATTACGGCATTCAGCCGGATATTTTCACATTGGCCAAAGGGCTCGGCAGCGGCTTCCCGGTCGGCGCCATGCTGGCGAAGGGCAAGCTGGCCGAAGCGTTCGGCGCCGGCAGCCACGGCTCGACGTTCGGAGGCACGCCGATTGCGGCCGCGGTCGTCAAGGCGACCGTCGAGACGATCGTCGGCGACAACGTACCGGCGCGCGCCGCGGAAGCGGGCGACTATTTGCGGGAGCAGCTGCGCGGGAAGCTCGGCGGCAATCCGTTCGTGAAGGAAGTGCGCGGCAAAGGGCTGCTGATCGGCATCGAGTGCGCCGGACCGGTCGGCGACTTGGTAACGGAAGCGCGCAGCCGGGGGCTGCTTGTCGTGACGGCGGGTCCGGACGTGATCCGTCTGCTGCCGAACCTGCTCGTTACCCATGAAGAGATCGACCAAGCGGTCGGCATTTTGTCCGGCGTGCTGGAGGGCCAGGCTGCGGCTGCGAAGTAGGGGCGACATTTTCCGCTTAAGCGGGTGAAATATTAAGGGAGTGAAGGAAGTGCAAGATACGGTAAAAGAAGAGATGGCCGTCAATTTGAAGGGGCGGGATTTCCTTGCGCTGGCCGATTACAAGCCGGAGGAAGTCCGTTACCTGATCGACCTTGCCATTGAGCTGAAGCGCAAGCGGAAGGCCGGGGAAACGTACCAGCCGCTTAAGGGAAAGACGCTGGGCATGATTTTCGAGAAATCGTCGACACGCACCCGCGTATCGTTCGAGGTGGGCATGTACCAGCTGGGCGGGCACGCGCTTTTTCTGAGCAAGAACGACCTGCAGCTGGGCCGCGGAGAGACGGTATGGGATACGGCGCAGACGATGTCGCGTTACCTCGACGGCATCATGATCCGCACCTATGCGCACCGGACGGTGATCGAGCTGGCGCGCGGCGCCACGGTTCCGGTCATCAACGGGCTGACCGATTACGCCCATCCGTGCCAAGCGCTGGCCGACTACCAGACGGTGCTCGAGCACAAGGGGCGCCTGGAAGGGCTCAAGATCGCGTACATCGGCGACGGCAACAACATGGTGCATTCGCTGATGGTGGGCGCGGCCAAGCTTGGCCTGCACATGTCCGTGGCATCGCCGGAAGGCTACGAGCCGGACAAGGACCTGACCAGGCAGGCGAAGGATATGGGCGCGGAAACGGGCTCGACCATCCGGGTGGTGCGCGACCCGCGGGAAGCGATTGAAGGAGCTGACATCGTCTATACCGATGTGTGGGCGAGCATGGGCTTCGAGGCCGAGCAGAAGGAGCGCGAGATTGCGTTCCGGAACTACCAGGTCAACGAGGAGCTCGTGAAATACGCCAAGAGCGACTATGTGTTCCTGCACTGCCTGCCCGCGCACCGCGGCGAGGAAGTGAGCGCGGAGATTATCGACGGCAGCCATTCCATCGTGTTCGACGAGGCCGAGAACCGGCTGCACGCGCAGAAGGCGATCATGGCTGCGATTATGTGAAATAGGCGGCTCCGGCCGGCACGGGCGGCTGACCGGCGAACGGATGGACGGACGGACGAACGGCCCGGAAGCTGCCGCATTCATTTTGGCGAAGGAGAGAGTGGAATCGTTATGGCGAAGGAAAAAATCGTGCTGGCCTATTCGGGCGGCCTCGACACCTCGGTCATTCTGAAGTGGCTGAAGGAAACATACGACGCGGAGATCATCGCATTCACGGCCGACATCGGACAAAAGGAAGAGCTGGACGGCCTTGAGGAGAAGGCGCTCGCGACCGGCGCATCCAAAGTATACATCGACGACCTGCGCGAGGAATTCGCGAAAGATTTCATCTATCCGATGTTCCAGGCGGGCGCGCTGTACGAAGGGCAATACCTGCTCGGCACGTCGATCGCGCGTCCGCTCATCGCGAAGCGGATGGTCGACATTGCCCGCGCCGAGGGCGCGACTGCGATCGCGCACGGCGCGACCGGCAAAGGCAACGACCAGGTGCGCTTCGAGCTGACGGCGGCGGCATTGGCGCCGGACATCGCGGTGATCGCGCCTTGGCGCATTGAGGCGTTCCGGGAGCAGTTCCCGGGCCGCGCGGAAATGATCGCCTATGCCGAGAAGCACGGCATTCCGGTTCAGGCTTCGGCGTCGAAGCCGTATTCGATGGACCGCAACCTGCTGCACATCAGCTTCGAGAGCGGCATGCTCGAGGATCCGTGGTTCGATCCGAGCGCGGAAGCGAACAAAGACATGTACGTACTGAGCGTGTCGCCGGAGGACGCGCCGGATCAGGCCGAATACGTCGAGCTGGCGTTTGACGCGGGCAACTGCGTCGCCGTCGACGGCGAGCGGCTTAATCCGCTTGGCGTGATGGAGAAGCTGAACGAGCTGGGCGGCAAGCACGGCATCGGCCGCGTCGACATGGTCGAGAACCGGTTCGTCGGCATGAAGAGCCGCGGCGTATACGAGACGCCGGGCGGGACGATCCTGTTCACCGCGCACCGCAAAATGGAGTCGCTCACGATGGACCGCGACGTCATGCATCTGCGCGACTCGCTCATTTCCAAATACGCGACTTTGGTATACAACGGCTTCTGGTTCGCGCCGGAGCGGCTGGCGCTGCAGGCGCTCGTGACGGAAAGCCAGAAGAACGTCTCCGGCGTCGTCCGGCTGAAGCTATACAAAGGCAACGTGATCGGCGCGGGCGTCAAAAGCCCGGTCAGCCTCTACAACCCGGACATCGCCACGATGGAGGCCGATCCGTCCAAGGCGTACGACCAAGGCGACGCGACGGGCTTCATCCGCCTGAACGCGCTGCGGCTTAAAGTGTCTTCGGGCGTCGAGCAATCGAAACGAAAGTAATCGTGCTTGTTTGCCCGGGCGCCCGACGCCCGGGCAAGCTTTTATGGGGTCCCCGAAAAGTAATATCGAAAGTTACATTGGGGATGATTTTGCGTAAAGGAGCGTAACGAGACGTGAGTAAATTGTGGGGCGGCCGGTTTACGAAAAAAACCGACCAACTGGTGGAGGAATATACGGCGTCGATCACGTTCGACAAGGAGTTGGCCGAGGAGGATATCCAGGGCAGCCTTGCGCATGTGACGATGCTCGGCAAGCAGGGAATCGTGCCGCAGGAAGACGTGGAGACGATCAAGAGCGGGCTGAACCGGGTGCTGGATAAAATCAGGCGCGGCGAGCTCGAGTACTCGATCTCCGACGAGGATATCCATATGAACATCGAGAAAACGCTGATCGACGATATCGGTCCGGTCGGCGGCAAGCTGCACACGGGCCGCAGCCGCAACGATCAGGTGGCGACCGATATGCACCTGTACCTGCGCAAGCGGGTCGTCGAGTTCGTCGACCTGCTGCACAAGCTCCAGGCCGCGCTGATCGGGCAGGCGAAGGCGAACCTCGACACGATCGTGCCGGGCTACACGCATCTGCAGCGCGCGCAGCCGATCCTTTTTGCGCATCATCTGATGGCGTACGTCTCGATGTTCGGCCGTGACGCCGAGCGGCTGCAGGACAGCTACAAGCGCATCGACATGCTGCCCTTGGGCGCGGGCGCGCTGGCCGGCACGACGTTCCCGATCGACCGCCATTTCGTGGCGTCGCAGCTGAACTTCGGCCGCGTGTACGAGAACAGCCTTGACGCGGTCAGCGACCGCGACTTCATCCTCGAGTTTCTGTCGCATGCGTCGATCATCATGATGCATTTGTCCCGTCTGAGCGAGGAGCTTATTCTGTGGTCGAGCACGGAGTTCCGCTTCGTCGAGCTGGACGACGCCTTCTGTACGGGCAGCAGCATCATGCCGCAGAAAAAAAATCCGGACGTGCCGGAGCTTGTCCGCGGCAAAACCGGCCGAGTATACGGCAATCTCGTCGGCCTGCTCACGGTGTTGAAGTCGCTGCCGCTTGCGTACAACAAGGACATGCAGGAGGACAAGGAAGGCATGTTCGATACGGTGCGCACGCTGCAGGGCGCTTTGCAGCTGTTCGCGCCGATGATCGCGACGATGAAGGTGAACAAGGCGCGGATGCGGGAAGCGGTCAACAAGGACTTCTCGAACGCGACCGACATCGCCGACTTCCTCGTCGGCCAAGGGCTGCCGTTCCGGCAGGCGCATGAGGTGATCGGCAAGACGGTGCTGTACTGCATCCAGCAGAACAAGTACCTGCTCGATCTGACGCTGGACGAGTACAAGCAGTTCTCGGAGCTGTTCGACGAGCGCATCTACGAGGTGCTGCAGCCGGAGAGTGTCGTCAACGCGCGCAACGTGTACGGCGGCACCGCGACCCCGCAGGTGACGGAGGCGATCGCCCGCGCCGAAGCGGAGCTGGAGCGCAGCGCCGCGTGGGTGAACGAGTATGCGGAGAAAAGCAAATAAAGCAGCAAGCGTGAAAAAAGGCTGTTCAGTCCGCAGGATGCGGGGTTGAACGGCCTTTTTACGCCAGAAGCGGAGGGGCGGCGGGAAATAAGCGGCGGAATGCAGGCTAGAGAGCGGCGGACGGGGTGGATGACGGAAATAAGCGGCGGAATGCAGGCTAGAGAGCGGCTAACGGGAGGGTGGACGGAAATAAGCGGCGGAATGCAGGTAAGAGAGCGGAACGGGAGGCAGTGGAGAAAGCTGCAAATGTCCTGGCGCACGTTAGCGGGGGAATTGGAGGTAGTGGAGGTAGTGTCCCGGGCGCACATAGTGCCTTGGCTGAGGGTCCGCCGAGAGCCGAAGGCAACGCAGCGCTTAAGGGCGGTCTTTGCAGACCGCCCCCTTACGGCTACTCTTGCGTCTGTACGCCGTCTTCCAGCAGCGGCGTCCTGTTCACGCCGCCGCCGCGGGCGCCTCCACCGCCGCCGTCTGCTGAGTCGGAGCCGGGGCGCGCGCCGCCGACGAGCACGACGCTCGGCGTCGGCCGGTACGTGTCGCGCGACACCCGTTCGCGGCTCACCTTTTTGCCGTCCCGCACAAGCGTGCGGTACGTCTCGACGACGAAGCCGGCTTTGCCGGCCTGCAGCACTCTTCGGCTGCCCGACGGGGCGTAAGCGTTGGGGATTTCACGCACCGGCGGCTCCAGCAGCCTCACTGTTCTCGACTCGATTTCATAGCGGACGTTCGCCGGCATCGTGCCGAAAAGCTTGACGGTGAGCTGCCGCCCTTCCACCTCGGAGCGGATGACGATATATTTGCCGGTCGTATTCTTGAACCGGAAGTTGATGGCGCCCTCGGCAAAGGTGGCGTCCTGCCCTTTGGGCACATAGGAGACGGGCAGCGAATGGTTTCGCCGCTCGACAATTTCCAGTCCGGCGCGCAGCACGGCGTTGTACAAGGTGCTGGACACCTGGCAAATCCCGCCGCCGATGCCCGGCACCAGTTTGCCGTTCAGGATGACGGGCGCCTCGCGGTAGCCGTATTTCACCTGAACGGCCTTGACGACCTTGCCGTAGTCGAACATCTCGCCGGGCGCAAGCGTCCAATCGTTCAATGTACGCGCGGTGATCGCGACATTGTGGATCCTTCCGGCGGCGCTGCTGCCGAGTCCGGTGGTGAACGTCATGATTTTCCGCTCTACGCCCTCCGCCTTCAAACGCTCCAGCGTCACGTCGGGCTCGATCTTTTTTAGCGGCAGCTTCACCCGGATATTCCGCGCGTCAACCGCCCCTGTCCCCGACTTCGGCTCATCGTCCGCCGACCGGGAAGCGTCACCCGAAGAAGTCCCCGAATTCGCCGCCTTCACAACCGCGGCGAACAATCCGTCATAATCGGCCCGATAGGCAACCGAATGCGGCCTGTACACGATCCGGTCGTCATCCGTAATCGTGCGGACCGCGTCAACCGGCTGAACCGCATCCAGCCAGCCCCATTCCCGCCGGGCAGCCGAGACGAACGTTTTTTCGTCCCATGCCGCTTCTGCGGCGAGCGATTTGGGGAATCCATAACGGTATCGCGCCCTTTTCCAAACGCCGCCCTCCCGCAGACGGCGGATCGCGTTCAACGATTCGTCCCGGCGGATGCGGAAGCCGAGCTCCGAGCGCGTCCATTGCGACGTTTTTCCGTTGATGCCTTCTACCGCTACGTTCCCCGACTCCAGATCGTCCCATGCCGCGACAAGCTTTTCCAACGCCCGGTCAACCGGCAGTCCGCCGATCGGAACCCCGCCCGCGATTACGCCGTCCGGTATGCTGTTCGGCGAGGCATACATAACCAGCGCACCCCAACCGGCTGTTGCGAGTACCGCTGCCGACAAGGCCGCGATGATGAGCACGCTTCTTTTTTTCATGGACAAGCCACCTCGATTGCCGCATCTTATTTCTCTCATAGGTATGAAAATCGAAGACAAACCATTCCAACCCCGCTTCTTCCGACCCTTGCCTCCCTGCCCCGTCGACAAATTGCGACTTCCTTTTTCTGCGAAAAAAGTCAGTCGGCATGCGGTGCAAACCGATTATGAGAATTGTTAAAAATGCAACTTTATGACCGGTTTTAAAGGAAATTCGATTTTTATGTCGAATTCATAAGACTGACTCTCAACAGGATGTGATACAGTGATCGAAATGCACGATGTTTGGAAGACCTATGCCGACGGCACACATGCGCTCCGCGGCGTATCGGTACTTATAGATCGAAACGAATTTGTCTATCTGGTCGGGCCGTCGGGCGCCGGCAAGTCGACGTTCATGAAGCTTATCTATCGGGAAGAGGTTCCGACGAAGGGACAGATTTCGGTCAACGGCTTTAACATCGGGAAGCTGAAGCAGCGCAAAATTCCGTTCGTCCGCCGCAATATCGGCGTCATTTTCCAGGATTTCCGGCTGCTCCCGAAGCTTTCCGCCTACGAGAACGTCGCGTTCGCGATGGAGGTCATCGAAGCGCCCCGCCGGCTGATCAGGAAACGGACGATGGAGGTGCTCGATCTCGTCGGCCTCAAAGCCAAGCATGCCAGCCTGCCCGCGCAGCTGTCGGGCGGCGAGCAGCAGCGGGTGGCGATCGCAAGGGCGATCGTTAACAGCCCGTCCGTCATCGTCGCCGACGAGCCGACGGGCAACCTCGACCCCGAGACGTCCTGGGGGATCATGAATTTGATGGAAGAAATCAATTTTCGCGGAACGACCATCGTCATGGCGACGCACAACAAAGAGATCGTCAACACGCTGCGCAAGCGCGTCATCGCGATCGAGAACGGCGTTATCGTGCGCGACCAGGCAAGAGGGGAGTATGGTTATGAGATTTAGCACCATTCTCCGCCATTTTCGCGAAGGCGCGCTGAACATCGTCCGGAACGGCTGGATGTCGTTCGCGTCGATCAGCTCGATTTTCATATCGCTGTTCATACTCGGCGTCTTTCTGCTGCTGGCGCTTAACGTCAACAACCTGACGAAGCAGATCGAAAGCCAGGTCCAAATCCGCGTCTTCCTTTCGCTCAATGTGGACGAGGCGAAGAAAGGCGCATTGAACAACGCGATCGGCAACCTGCCGGAGGTAAGCAAGGTGACGCCGGTATCCAAGGAGGAGGGGCTCGAAATTCTCCGCAAGAACCTTGGGGAAGACGGTGCGGAGCTGCTAGAGGGCTACGATAAGGAGAACAACCCGCTTCCGGATTCGTTCACGGTAGAGGTAGTCGATCCCGAGCAGATCGGCTTCGTAGCCAAGAAGATCAAGGCGATCGGCGACAACGATCCCTCGCAGCCGATCATGAGCGTGAAATACGGGCAAGGCGCCGTCGAGACGATGTTCAAGGTGACGACGGCGGTGCGCAATATCGGGCTCGTCATCGTGCTTGGCCTGGCCGTAACGGCGATGTTCCTCATTTCCAACACGATCAAGATGACGATATTCGCCCGCCGGCGCGAGATCGGCATCATGAAGCTGGTCGGCGCGACCAACCATTTCATCCGCTGGCCGTTCTTCATCGAAGGCGCGTTGATCGGACTGATCGGCTCGGGCATCACGGCCGCCATCTTGCTGTTCGGATATTCACGGCTTGTCGCCGTGTCGCAGTTCGAGCTCGGACTGATGATGATCAAGCTTGTAACGCTTCAGGAATCCGGTTTGTTGATAGGGTCGCTGCTGATCGGACTGGGCACGGCGATCGGCATTTGGGGCAGTACGATTTCCGTGCGCAAGTACTTGAAAGTGTAGGTGGTCGAAGTCGTGAGAAAAGGTTTGCTGTTTGCCGCAATGATCTTATTCGCATTCGTTGTTTTCCGGCCGGTGGAGGGCGCAGCCGAATCCGGGCTGGACAAGGTCCGCAGCGAAATGAGCCGCTTGAAGCAGGACATGAACGACGTCGAGAACAACCTCAAGAAGGTTGACCTCGACAAGCGGAACGTGGCCCAGGCCAAAACGGCCACAGCCGAATCGATCAATCTCATCAACGAGCAGATCGATTCCGTTAATGCCGAAATGCAGGCCGTGACCGACAACATCACAGCGTCCGAGAATGAGCTGCTTGCCGCCGGACAAGCCCTGGAAGATACGGAAGCGCGTATCGAATCAAGGGATGAGCTGCTGCAATCCAGAATGAGGCTCATGTACACAAACGGCTTCGTTTCCTATATGGACGTGCTGTTCAACGCAAGCAGTTTCTCCGATTTCCTCGATCGGTTCGATTTGCTGCAGTCCATATTGTCGCAGGACAAAGATATTTTGGGGCAGTTCCAGGCGGACAAGCTTATGATCGACGAGAAAAAGCGGCAGGTCGAGCGGCAGCTTGCGGATATCCGGCAGCTTTACAACAAGAAGGAAAAATATTACAATTCCCTTAAGCAAAAAGAGCAGGAAAAAGAAGTGATGATTCTCCAATATAACGCACAGATAGAGCAGTTAGACGACCGTTCCGAGGATCTGGAGACGATCTCCGCGGAGCAAAAGGCACAGATGCTCGAGTTGGCCAAGAAGGAAAAGGAAGAGATGGAGAAGCGGCGCAAGAAGAAAAACGTCGTGTATTATAACACCGGCGGCAAGCTGGCCCTGCCGCTTAAGGACGCATACCGCCTGACTTCCCCGTTCGGGCCTCGGGTAAATCCCATCACCGGGCGTAAAGGCTCCATGCA
The DNA here is from genome assembly GCF_963515335.1 of uncultured Paenibacillus sp. Taxonomy (NCBI): domain Bacteria; kingdom Bacillati; phylum Bacillota; class Bacilli; order Caryophanales; family Paenibacillaceae; genus Paenibacillus; species uncultured Paenibacillus sp. The sequence goes on from NZ_CAUPYC010000033.1 coordinate 30,266, forward strand.
TACCGGATGGGATATGGCCGCGCCGCTCGGCACGCCGATCTATGCGGCGGAGGCCGGTACGGTCATCCTCGCCCAAAGATGGAGCGGTTACGGCAACGCCGTCATTATCGATCACGGGAACGGTATGTGGACGCTGTATGCCCACATACGAGAAGGCGGGATTATGGTGGAGAAAGGCCAAACGGTCAAGCGGGGCGAGAAAATCGCGGAGGTCGGCAGCACCGGCAACTCAACCGGCAACCATGTGCATTTTGAGGTCCGGTTGAACGACAAGGCGGTTAGCCCGGCCAGCTATGTAAAAGGTTAACCGCGTCATCAGGCCACGGACGATCGGCCGCCAACCGGGTGTGACGGCACGCGCGGTTGGCGGTTTTCCGTTCCTTGCGGAGAATGCTTCCGATGTTCGTTCTGCTCCGCCGAACCTTGAGATGGAGGGGTGTCATGTTTTTTCGGGGCCGGACGGTAGCGATTTTTATTTTAATTGCCGTGATGGGCTCGGTGCTGGTCACGCTGACGGTCGCCGACCGGCTGCTGACGGTGCCGGAATTGCGGGAGTTAACGGGCGGAACGGAAACGCCGACTGCCGGGAACGGATTGAACGGAAAAGAAATCGACAAGCTGAACGCCGTATTCAAGTTGATCGACGACGTGTTTTATCGGGACGTCGACCGCGACCGGTTAGTCGACGGCGCGATCACCGGCATGGTGTCCGCGCTTCAGGATCCTTACTCCGTTTATATGGACGACGAGGAAGCCCGTCAACTGTCGGAGTCGATCGAAGGCTCCTTTTCCGGGATCGGCGCCGAACTGACCGTGAAGGACGGCAAGATCGTCGTCCTATCGGCCATGAAGGATTCCCCGGCGGAGCGCGCCGGCCTGCGCTCGCAGGACGTGCTGCTTACGGTTAACGGCGAATCGCTTGCGGGGCTCGATCTGAGCGCGGCCGTCGCCAAGATCCGCGGACCCAAAGGCACAAAGGCGAAGCTGACGGTGCAGCGCAAAGGCGTGAACCGGCCGATGCAGCTCATTCTCGTGCGCGACGCTATCGATCTGGAGACGGTGTCTGCGCAAATGCTGCCCGGGGGCATCGGCAAGATCGAAATCCGGCTGTTTTCCCTGAGCACGCCCGACCGGTTCCAAGAGGAGCTGCGGGCGCTTGAAGAGCAAGGGCTGCAGGCTTTGCTGATCGACGTACGGGACAATCCGGGCGGGGTGCTGCCGGCGGCGGTGTCGATCGCCCAGACTTTCGTCGAGCGGGGCAAGCCGATTGTCTTCAAGGAAGACAGGACGGGCAAAAGGCAGCAGACGCTGTCCAAGGGCAGCGCCAAGCCGTATCCGGTCGGCGTGCTGATCAATAAAGGCAGCGCGAGCGCGTCCGAGGTATTGGCCGGCGCCTTGAAGGAGTCGGCGGGGGCGCTTCTCGTCGGGGAAGCCTCGTTCGGCAAAGGGACGGTTCAAACGAGCGATTACGAGGTCACGGGCGACGGAAGCCTGGTGAAAATGACGGTCGCGAAATGGCTGACGCCAAGCGGCGCCTGGGTTCAGGACAAAGGCATCGTGCCGGATGTCGTCGCGGCGCAGCCCGATTATTTTTCGGTAGCCCGCATTTCGAAGACGGATACGCTGCGAAGGGATATGGTGGACGAAGACGTCCGAGGCTTGCAGGTGATGCTTGACGCGCTCGGCTACAAGCCCGGCAGGAAGGATGGCTACTTCAGCCCCGAAACGGAAGCGGCGGTGCGCGCTTTTCAGGCGGCGGCCGGGTTGCCGGCTACGGGTCGGGCGGACGCCAAGACGGCGGAGGAGCTGGAGGAACGTATCGTCGAACGAATCATGGATGAGGCCAACGATGCGCAGCTGGTGAAGGCCGTGGAGCGTCTGCAGGCGCAGATCGCCGGCACTGCCGCTGCTCAAGCCGTGCCGCTGTCGTCGGCAGCCCGGCTTGCGCCTTGACCATGGCTGCCGGGCAGGAGAAACGGCCCGCCGCGTCGAATGAATAGAAGGCCGGTTCGCGCACGGGCGCACGGCCTTTTTTCCTTTTTTCAGACCTTTCAGCATGGGAGTGGACGCAATTGGACGCAGCACTGGAGTTGCTGGGGCAAGCGGGGACGGCGGCAGGCCGCCTGCTGCTGCAGCCTTTTACTTATATAGCAGTCCTGTTGATCGGCATGCTGGCCGCCAGGCAAACGAGGCTGGAACGCCGGCTGTTTTACGTGCGGCTGACCGTTTGGCCGAGAATAGTGGGGCCGGCGGTACTGGGCGGCCTTGCCGCGGGCATCGTGCTGTCCGCCGCTTCGCTTCTGCTCGGTGTAACGCTTAACGGCGAGGCGGTGTACTGGCTGTGGGGCGCCTCGCTGCTGCTGATGCTGCTTCGCATCCGGTTTATGAGCTTTGTTTATGGAGCGGGTTTGATTGCGCTGCTCCAGTGGACGCTCGGCCGCTTCGAGCCGGCCGCCTCGTCCGAATGGTACGGCCCGTTCGCCGCTTCGCTGGCGGAGCAGGATGCGGCGGGCCTGCTGCTCATCGCCGGGCTGCTGCAGCTGGCCGAAGCGAGTCTCGTCGCCTGGCGGGGCGGACGCGGCGCAGGGCCTCTCGCGGTCGAAGGCAAACGCGGTCGGCTCGTCGGCGGCTACCAGCTCCAAACTTTCTGGCCGGTGCCGCTTTTGCTTCTTGTCCCCTCCGCCGCGGCGGATGCGGTGTTGCCCTGGACGCCGCTGTTAGGGGAGGGGCCGGCGGGCGGCTGGTCGATGCTCGGACTGCCGGCCCTAATCGGGTTCAGCGGCTTGACCACGTCGCTGTTGCCTCGCGAGAAGGCGCGTCAGGCCTCCGTCAAGCTGCTGCTGTCGGGCGCGGCCTCGACGGCTCTGGCGGCCGCCTCTTTTTGGTGGACGCCTTTCGTGCCGGTGGCTGCGCTCGCCGCGCCGCTTTTGCACGAGCTGGTTTATCATATCGAGCGGCGAAGGGAAGAACGGACGCCGCCGCTGTATATCCAGGATGACCGCGGATTGCGGGTGTTGGCTGTCGTTCCCGGCACGCCGGCCGACCGGATGGGCATACGGGCCGGGGAGATTTTGCACAAGGTAAACGGTGTTCGTGTCCGCTCGCACGAGGATCTGTACCGGGGGCTGCTCGAGAACTCCGCCTTCAGCAAGCTGGAGGTGCTGAATCTGGAGGGCCAGCTCAAGTTTGTTCAGCGGGCGCGGTTTGAAGGCGAGCATCATCAGCTCGGCGTCGTGCTGGCGCCGGACGAGAGGGCGGCGCATGTCGCGGGCGGCGTTCCGCGCTCGCTGTTCGATCTGTTCCGGCAAAGCGGCGGTGCCCGCAAGCGCGGGGGTTCGTCGGTATCGCTGTGAAGCAGGCGGCGGAGTCCGTAGGCGCGGGGGTTCGTCGATATTGCTGTGATGCAGGCGGCGGGCTTCTGTAATCCTGCAGCCTTTGACCGACCCGGATCGTTAGGCTGTAAATTGTCCAGCAGCATTGCCTCCTTTTCGCTTATCCCAACGCCTATGCTGGATTCCATCCAGTCAAAAGAAGGGATTTCGGTTTCTTACATCTCTGTTGTCGGTTTTCATTGGATCAAATCCAGGATAGCTTAAGCAAGAGAGTCGGGACGATCGTTTGATTGGACAAAATCCAGCGACCGAGCCCAGGCATCGCCGAAGTCCATGTTAACAAATGAGCAATACCCTGACAGTATGCTGTCAGGGTATTGCTCTATAATGGATAAGTAAGCAAAACCCGGCCATTGGCATCAACCTCCGATTGCGCGGGCGGCTCGTCATCGGTTATAATGGCAGGGGAACATTTATTCCCATTTGCCTGGTTGGCCGCTTATTATATGCCGCTACCGTCTAACGGAGCCCGAATATAGGGTATACAAGAATATATAGATAAGCTTGAGCAAGGGAGTGGGGAACGGACCATGGGAGACGGCCTGAAAGTGACGGAAGTAAAGTTTGAGCTCGTGTCCGGCTACAAGCCGCAGGGCGACCAGCCGGCCGCGATCAGGCGGCTCGTCGAGGGCGTGAAGAACGGAGAACGCCATCAGACGCTGCTCGGGGCGACGGGAACGGGGAAAACATACACGGTTGCGAACATGATCTATGAGCTGAACCGCCCGACGCTCGTCATCGCGCACAACAAGACGCTCGCCGCACAGCTGTGCAGCGAGTTTCAGGAGTTTTTTCCGAACAACGCGGTGTCGTATTTCGTCAGCTACTATGACTACTATCAGCCCGAAGCATACATTCCTTCTTCGGATACGTACATCGAGAAGGATTCCAGCATCAACGACGAGATCGACAAGCTGCGGCATTCCGCCACGAGCTCGCTGTTCGAACGCCGCGACGTTATCATCGTCGCAAGCGTCTCGTGCATATACGGCCTCGGTTCGCCGATGGAATACAAAAATCTCGTGCTGTCGCTGCGGGTCGGCATGGAGAAGCCGCGCAACGCGATTCTGCACAAGCTGGTGGACATCCAGTATCAGCGCAACGACATCAACTTCGTGCGGGGCACGTTCCGCGTGCGCGGCGACGTGATCGAGATTTTCCCGGTGGCGAACAACGAGCGCGCCGTCCGCGTCGAGCTGTTCGGCGACGAGATCGAGCGCATAACGGAAATCGATACGCTGACCGGCGAAATCGCAGGCGAACGCGACCATGCCGCGATTTTCCCAGCGTCCCACTTCGTTACGCACGAGGATACGATGCGTCTGGCGCTGGTGAATATCGAGCGCGAGCTCGAGGAACGGCTCGCCGAGCTGCGCGGGCAGGGCAAGCTGCTGGAAGCCCAGCGGCTCGAACAGCGGACGCGGTACGATATCGAGATGATGCAGGAAATGGGCTTCTGCTCCGGCATCGAGAACTATTCCGGGCCGCTTACGTTCCGCGAGCGGGGAGCGACGCCTTACACGCTGCTCGACTACTTCCCGGACGACATGCTGATCGTCATCGACGAGTCGCACGTCACGCTGCCGCAGATCCGGGCAATGTACAACGGCGACCGGGCGCGCAAAGAAGTGCTCGTCGAGCACGGCTTCCGTTTACCGTCAGCGATGGACAACCGTCCGCTCCGGTTCGAGGAATTCGAGGCGAAAGCCGGCCAGCTCGTCTATGTATCGGCAACCCCGGGACCTTATGAGATCGAGCACACGCCGGAGATGGTCGAGCAGATCATCCGTCCGACGGGCCTGCTCGATCCGGTCATCGAGGTGCGGAAGACGAAGGGGCAGATCGACGACCTGCTCGGCGAAATCCGCGACCGGATCGCCAAGGATGAGCGGGTGCTCGTTACGACGCTCACGAAGAAGATGGCGGAGGATCTGACCGATTATCTCAAAGAGGTCGGCATCAAGGTGCGCTATCTGCATTCCGATATTAAGACGCTTGAACGGATGGCGATCCTTCGCGACCTGCGGGTCGGCACGTTCCACGTGCTGGTCGGCATCAACCTGCTCCGGGAAGGGCTTGATCTGCCGGAGGTATCGCTCGTGGCCATTCTCGATGCGGACAAGGAGGGCTTCCTGCGGTCCGAGCGGTCGCTGATCCAGACGATCGGCCGGGCGGCGCGGAACAGCGAGGGACGCGTCATCATGTACGGGGACAAGATAACGGACTCGATGGATAAGGCGATCCGCGAGACGGAGCGCCGCCGTGAAATCCAGATCGCCTACAACGAGAAGCACGGGATTACACCCCAGACGATCCGCAAAAAGGTGCACGATGTCATCGAGGCGACGAAGGTGGCCGAGCAGAAAGCGGATTACCTGGCGAACGAATACGGCAAGCTGTCGAAGAAGGAGAAGCAGTCGCTGATCCAGCGGCTTGAGGCCGAAATGAAGGAAGCGGCGAAAAGCCTTCAATTCGAGCGGGCGGCCGAGCTGCGCGACGCGCTGCTCGAGCTCAAGGCGGAAGCCGGGGCGTAAGCGCGGGATCGGCGATGCAAGGCAGGCAATGCGACAATCAGGGAGGGACACTGTTTTGGCTAGTGAGAGTATCGTCATCAAAGGGGCTCGCGCCCACAACTTGAAAAATATCGACGTCACGATCCCGCGCGACAAGTTCGTCGTCTTGACCGGGCTGAGCGGCTCAGGCAAATCTTCCCTGGCGTTCGATACGATATACGCGGAGGGACAGCGCCGTTACGTCGAGTCGCTGTCCGCGTACGCGCGGCAATTTCTCGGCCAGATGGAGAAGCCCGACGTCGATTCGATCGACGGATTGTCGCCGGCCATCTCCATCGACCAGAAGACGACGAGCCGCAACCCGCGCTCGACCGTCGGCACAGTCACCGAGATTTACGATTACCTGCGGCTGCTGTTCGCCCGGGTCGGGAAGCCGCATTGTCCCGAGCACGGAATCGAGATCACGTCGCAGACGGTCGAGCAGATGGTCGACCGGATCATGGAATATCCGGAGAGGACGCGGCTGCAGATTCTCTCGCCGGTCGTTTCGGGACGGAAGGGCGAGCATGCGAAGGTGTTCGCCGACCTGCAGAAGCAGGGCTTCGTGCGGGTCCGCGTGAACGGCGAAATCCGCGAGCTGGGCGAGCAGATAGAGCTCGAGAAGAACAAGAAGCACAGCATCGAGGTCGTCGTCGACCGGATCGTCGTCAAGAGCGACGTCGAGTCGCGGCTGGCGGATTCGCTCGAGATGGCGCTCAAGCTGTCCGACGGACAGGTTATCGTCGACGTCATGGACAAGGAGGAGCTGCTGTTCAGCTCCAACCTGGCCTGCCCGGTATGCGGCTTCAGCATCGACGAGCTTGCGCCGCGCATGTTCTCGTTCAACAGCCCTTACGGCGCCTGCCCCGAGTGCGACGGTCTGGGCGCGAAGATGATCGTCGATCCGGACCTGCTCGTTCCCGATCCTCGCCGCACGATTGATCAGGGCGCGTTCGAGGCTTGGGCGGGCAGCACGTCGAACTATTATCCGCAGTTTCTGGAGTCGGTTTGCAAGCATTACAAGATCCCGACGAACGTCCCGGTTTCCGAGCTGACGGCCGAACAGATGAAGAAACTGCTGCACGGAACCGGCGGGGAACGGGTGAAATTCCGCTATCAGAACGATTTCGGCCATTCCAAGGAAGCGTATGTGCCGTTCGAGGGCATCGTGCACAACCTGGAGCGGCGTTACCGCGACACGGCCTCCGACGGCATTCGTGAATATATCGAAGCTTATATGAGCGCCAAGCCTTGCGGCACCTGCAAGGGCCATCGCTTGAAGAAAGAAAGCCTGGCCGTTACGGTCGGCAAACAGAACATGGCGTATGTAACGTCGCTGTCGATCGGCGAGGCGCAGCAGTTTTTTGAAGGGCTGGAGCTGAACGAGAAGGACCGGACGATCGCCCATTTGATTTTGAAGGAAATCAACGGCCGTCTGGGCTTCCTCGTCAATGTCGGCCTGCAGTACCTGACGCTCAGCCGGGCGGCGGGCACGCTGTCCGGCGGGGAAGCGCAGCGGATCCGGCTGGCCACGCAGATCGGCTCGAGCCTGATGGGCGTGCTGTATATTCTGGACGAGCCGAGCATCGGCCTGCATCAGCGCGACAACGACCGGCTGATCAGCACGCTCGTTCATATGCGCGACCTCGGCAATACGCTGATCGTCGTCGAGCATGACGAGGACACGATGCTGGCCGCCGATTATATTATCGATATCGGGCCGGGCGCCGGCATGCACGGCGGCAAGGTCGTCGCTGCCGGCACGCCGGAGGAGGTCATGAAAGACGACAACTCGCTGACCGGTCAATATTTGAGCGGCCGCAGGTTCATTCCGGTGCCGCTTGCCCGCCGGGAGACGGACGACCGCTGGCTGGAAATTCGCGGGGCAAAGGAGAATAACCTGAGAGGGATCAACGTCAAGATCCCGCTCGGCGTATTTACCGCGGTGACCGGCGTATCCGGCTCGGGCAAGTCGACGCTGGTGAATGAGATCCTGTATAAGACGCTCGCCCGGGATTTGAACGGAGCCAAGATCAGGCCGGGCCAATATAAGGAAATGAACGGGCTGGAGCATCTGGAGAAGGTCATCGACATCGACCAATCGCCGATCGGCCGCACGCCGCGCTCCAACCCGGCGACGTATACCGGCGTTTTCGACGATATCCGCGACGTATTCGCCAACACGAACGAGGCGAAGGTGCGCGGCTACAAGAAAGGCCGGTTCAGCTTCAATGTGAAGGGCGGCCGCTGCGAGGCATGCCGGGGCGACGGCATCATCAAGATCGAGATGCACTTCCTGCCGGACGTTTACGTGCCTTGCGAGATTTGCAAAGGCAAGCGCTATAACCGGGAAACGCTGGAGGTCAAATACAAAGGCCGCAGCATTGCCGATGTGCTGGAGATGACGATCGAGGACGCGACCGATTTCTTCCGCAACATTCCGAAAATACACCGGAAGCTGCAGACGCTGCTCGACGTCGGTTTGGGTTACATGAACATGGGCCAGCCGGCGACGACGCTGTCCGGAGGCGAGGCGCAGCGGGTCAAGCTGGCGGCCGAGCTGTACCGCCGCAGCACCGGCAAGACGCTGTATATTCTGGACGAGCCGACGACCGGCCTGCACGTGGATGATATCGACCGGCTGCTGCACGTGCTTCATCGTCTGGTCGATTCGGGCGAGTCGGTGCTCGTGATCGAGCATAATCTGGACGTCATCAAGACGGCCGATTACCTGGTCGACCTCGGACCGGAGGGCGGCAGCGGCGGAGGATCGATCGTTGCCGCCGGCACGCCGGAAGCCGTGTGCAAGGTGAAAGGCTCGTACACGGGCCAGTATTTGAAGCCGGTTTTGGAACGCGACCGCCGGCGCACGGAAGAGCGTCGCAAGGTCGAGGACGGGGTCGCGGCAGCCGTGGCGGAGCGCTGAGGCCCTCACGGCATGTCCTGCGGGAAATGAACGACATACGCAATAGCATCGTTGGGGGCGCGGAACCCGGTTGATCGGGTGGACATGAGCAAGGCGGATTTGTCAAAAGATCCGAACGGGATTTGTTGAAGATAAGCCGGCAATCGAAAGGGGGCCTCCACGATTGCCGGCTATTTTTTATGAAGCCGCCGTGTTTTTTCGTGACTTGACCGTTCGCCGCTTGCGGTCGTACAAATACATGGGAAAAATACGAGGAGGGGGAGAATGATTTCAAGAAAAAAATTAGAAAACAATCAGGTTTGGCTCTACACGCTAACACAGATCATTGCCGCTGGAATCGGTTTCTTATGGCCGGCATTCAGTGCGAGTTTAGATGATGCCGTTTCTTTTGTGCTCGCCGTCTTGATGTACAGTATGTTTACTCAAATCCCGTTCTCCCGGCTAAAAGAGGCATTGGCGAATCGGCGGTTTATTTACGCGCTGCTTATCATGAATTACGTCAATGGTACCCGTCCTGGTCTGGGGATTGACACGCTTTCTTTCAGCAGACCCCGCTTTGCTGCTCGGTGTGTATCTTGTATTGCTTGCGCCGTGTATTGATTACGTCATTGTATTTACACACCTTGGCCGCGGGGACGAGAAGCTCGTCCTGATGGCAACACCGTTGCTATTTGCAACACAAATGCTGTTATTACCCCTTTACATATGGATTTTCATGGGTGCGGAAGCGGCAGAAATTGTGAGTGTCGAACTGTTTCTTGAAGCGTTTTTAATTCTTATTGTTCTGCCTTTAGTACTGGCTCTTCTTACACAATGGTTTGCAAGGAGGCAGCCGCGCTGCGAAGGTTTGCTGGATGCCGCGGCATGGCTTTGCGTCCCTTTTATGGCGCTGACTCTGTTGGTTGTCGTGACGTCGCAAATTGGCAAAATTTATTCCTCTTTTGCTTTCATTCTCCAGGTAATTCCTGTCTATGCAGCGTATATGGCGGTTACACCGATTCTGGCGCTTATGGTCTCCCGTGTATTCCGTTTGGATGCCGGTGCCGGACGGGCGCTTATCTTTAGTGCGGGAACCCGCAATTCTCTTGTTGTTCTTCCGGTTGCCTTGGCGCTGCCCGAACCTTTGAAGGGGCTGGTGGCCGCCGTGATCGTCACGCAAACCATTGTAGAGCTTGCAGGAGAACTCATTTATATTCGGCTTGTCCCAAATGTCCTTTTGCGAGAAACGCTGGAGCAGTGAAAATCCCGGCTTTTTTGTTCTCATAAAAGGAGAAAAACCATTTTCTTTGATTTTAATATTTAAATATTATAATATAAATATGGGGGGGTGTTCTTACATGGCTAACGAACAAACAACTTTACAGCTAGCGGAATTGCACAACGAATTGATTGCCAAGTTTTTTCACGGACTTTCAAATCCCGCACGTTTCAAAATTGCCCTTTCACTCTTGCAATCAGAAAAAAATGTAAGTGAACTGATGAACGAACTGGGGATGAAACAGTCGCAAATTTCCAATCAACTCGCTTGTTTGAAATGGTGCGGCTATGTTTCTACTCGACAGGACGGTAAATTTGTTTACTACCGTATTACAGACGAAAGAGTGCGCACCATCATTCAACTGGCTCGTGAGGTTGTCGCCGACAATGCGGAGCAAATCAATTGTTGTACAAGAATTTAAGGTTTAACGCATGGGTAAGACAATCAACTTAAATCAAACTGGGGGAGAGGAATGTTCGTGAAGGAGAAATTCAAAGGCTGGGGTTGGGGCGTTCTGGCTTTCCTCACTTGCCCTTGTCATCTGCTGCTGCTCATACCTTTATTGGCGGGTACAGCATTGGGGAGCTACTTGGCTGCCTACAAAACGCCGGCTTTCATTATTCTGGGCGTATTGTTTGCCCTGTCCCTTTACCGGATCCTAAGCAAAATGTTTGCGGACAAAGCAGAAAGCCAATCGATGGATTGTTGTCAGCCTGCACGGAAGGAAATGAAATCATGAAAGCCGTATCTGCGCTGAAATAAAGGTTCATGCACGCACAAAATACATTCATGGAGTGAGGCGAGTTCATCATGAGTGAAAAAAACATTGAAGTTCGCATCCCGGTTCAAGGCATGACTTGCACAGGCTGTGAAGACCACGATACCGGGTATAAGCCGGGCGATGCGGAAATGATTTTTGCTGAAGTCGACCGGGAAATCCGCCAGGAAGGCGACTACGATCTACTTATTATCGGTTCGGGCGGGGCGGCTTTTTCCGCGGCGATCGAAGCCGTCCAGCAAGGAGCCCGGGTAGCCATGGTCGAGCGCGGCACGATCGGCGGAACCTGTGTCAATATCGGGTGTGTTCCTTCCAAAACACTGCTCCGCGCCGGGGAAATCAATCACCTTGCCCGCCGCAATCCTTTTGCCGGCATTGAAACTTCAGCGGGGCGGGCCGATATGGCTGCACTCGTAAGGAACAAGAATGAACTCGTTGCCATGCTTCGCCGGCAAAAGTATGTAAATTTGATCGACGATTACGGTTTTGAGCTGATTCAAGGCGAAGCAAGATTCGTTGATGATCAAACCGTAGAGGTGAATGGGCGGAAGATCACAGCGAAAAGCTTCCTGATTGCGACCGGTGCCGCACCGCAGACGCCGGACATCGCAGGACTGCAAGATACGGATTATTTGACGAGCACCACCGCCCTTGAACTGCAGGAAGTTCCCAAGCGCCTCGCTGTTATCGGTTCGGGTTACATAGCGATGGAGTTGGGACAGCTCTTTCACAATCTCGGAGCGGAAGTGACGTTGATGCAACGAAGTACACGTGTTTTGAAAACCTATGATCCGGAAATTTCCGAAGCGGTAACCGAAGCCTTAACGGAGCAGGGGGTTCATTTAATTACCGGTGCCGCGTTTGAGAAAGTGGAAGCGGACGGGGACATCAAACGGGTTCACATTATGGTGAACGGCGAGAAACAGGTAATTGAAGCCGAGCAGCTGCTTGTTGCAACAGGCCGTAAACCAAATACCGCTGCGCTTCAACTTGATGCCGCCGGCGTTAAGACCGGAGCGCGGGGAGAGGTTATCGTTGATGAATATTTGCGGACAAGCAATCCGCGCATTTATGCGGCAGGCGATGTGACATTGGGTCCGCAATTCGTATATGTGGCGGCCTATGAAGGCGGCGTTGCCGCGAGAAACGCACTCGGCGCGCCGGAACAAAAAATCGATCTTCGCGTCGTTCCCGGCGTCACCTTTACGAATCCTGCGATTGCGACGGTGGGCCTCACCGAGCAACAGGCGAAGGCGGAAGGCTATGAAGTGAAGACGTCCGTTGTGCCGTTGGATGCGGTTCCCAGGGCGATTGTCAACCGTGAAACAACAGGCGTGTTCAAGCTGGTGGCTGACGCTGAAACACGAAAAGTGCTCGGCGCTCATATTGTGGCCGAAAATGCGGGGGATGTCATTTATGCGGCAACATTAGCGGTGAAATTCGGTTTAACGGTTCAAGATTTACGCGAAAGTCTTGCACCGTATCTGACCATGGCGGAAGGCCTCAAATTAGCCGCCCTTACGTTCGATAAAGATGTATCCAAATTATCGTGCTGCGCAGGGTAATCGATTAAGCCAAAACAACCGTCAGGATGATGGATGCCTGACGGTTGTTATTTTTACATTCCCTGGTATCGACCGGGAGATTGGATTACTCCCACTTTTTCAAGTACGGGAACGGATTTGTTAAGGAGCCGTTTTTAAAGAGGCCGAAATGCAAATGGGGGGCTTTCATGCCTTGGGTTCCCACCGGACCGTAGCCTGTTTTCCCTACGTAGCCGATCAATTGCCCCTTTTTAACGGTTGCGCCGTTAGACAATCCTTTTGCATAACGATCCATGTGTGCGTAATACAGCGTATAGTTGCCGGATTTGATCGTTATGCGCCAGCCGCCGTACTGGTTCCAGCCGTAACGAATGATCTTTCCGTCAGTCGCGCTATAAATGGGAGTGCCTTTCGGAGCCGAGATGTCGATGCCTTGATGCGGACGGTTCTGGCGTCCTTGGGGAGTCCAAGTGCGTTTTTCACCGAAGTTGTTCCGGAATTTGTAGCCTTTTCCTACTGGAAACACGCCGTTGTTAAGAGCATCGGTGCGCTGGACCGCCGCCGTTTGATTCGTTTTTGCCGAAACATCCTTGGCAAAGGCTTGTCCGCTTAAGGGAAGAGAGGAACCTATAATGGATAATCCCAATGCCACCGCAATAATCGATTTTTTTGTATTCATTTTCACTTGTAGCTCTCCTTTTCTTAGCCTGCGAGGTTAGTTGTCGGATTCGGATTGAGGATACAACCCTACGCGTGATTCGCGATACACCCCACCAAGAACGTCAGGCAGACGAACTTGGAAAATCGTCCCCCGCACTTCCTGCATTGAAGAAGTCTAGGCTTGATTTTTAAGCTGAAACGATGACGAAGTGGATAGTTGCATGAAGTAATGAGCATTTAAATCGTATAAATCGTCCTCCCTTCAACACATATTATTGTAATTTATCTTATTTTATTTTTAAACGTAACTATTCAGTAAACCCGCTTAAATAAGCTGAAGCTGTTTTCGGAATTGCTT
>NZ_CAUPYC010000034.1:0-42848 GCF_963515335.1 uncultured Paenibacillus sp.
CCGGCTGACCACGCTGCGCAACAAATACGGTTATATGACGTTCGCCGCCTACCTGGATGCGCTGGTCAAGGACGGCAAGCTGATGAATGAGTTTCTCGACCGCATGACGATCAACGTTTCGGAGTTTTGGCGCAATCCTGCCCGTTGGGCTGCGCTGGAGCAGCGCTTTTTTCCCGAAATGCTGAAAACGAACGCCCGCCTGAAAGCATGGAGCGCCGCTTGCTCCACCGGCGAGGAACCGTATACGATCGCGATGATTCTGGACAAGCTCGGCGTGCTCGACCGCTCCGGCGTACTCGCCACGGACCTTGACGCCAAGGTGATCGAGAAGGCGATGCAGGGCGTCTATCCGGAGCGCGCGCTGAAGGACGTCCCGCCGGAGTACCGCAACGCTTATTTCCGGAAGCACGGCGACGATTATGCCGTTTCGGACAAGCTGATCCGTTCGGTCCGCTTTCAGCAGCACAATCTGCTTCACAGCCCGTTCGACAAAGGCTTCGACCTGATCGTGTGCCGCAACGTCATGATCTATTTTACCGAGGAAGCGAAGCATGAGCTGTATCATAAATTTTCGGACGCGCTGCGTCCCGGAGGCCTGCTGTTCGTCGGCAGCACCGAGCAGATTTTCTCGCCCGCCCAGTACGGGCTGGAAACCGCGGAGACTTTTTTCTACCGCCGCAAGCAGGTCTGATGTATAGCCGTTCCCGATCTCTCCAATACTATCAATAACCATTAAGTTGGAGGTATGGGATGGATAAGCGAAAAGTGATCGCGGCCTACCGGCGCGGGATCATCACGATTCAGGAATGCGCGCAAATACTCGGCATGGACGTCGTGCAAATCGCCGGATTGCTCGACGATCCCCAGATGGCCGTCGAACCGAAAGCGATCCGGACCAAACAGCCGGTGGGCGGCTGACGGCGGCATCCGGCACAAAGGCAATCCTCCAAGCGTTTTTCCACGCTTGACGGGATTGCCTTTTTGCGGCATGGCAGCACTTTTTCGGAGCCGGGGGCCGATCGTTTCGGGCCTTCCCGTTTCCTTGTCAAACCGTGTGCGCTATACTATAATGAGCAAAGAATGCGAGCGGATTTTACATAGCCGTTTAGGAGGACAACAGATTGAGTTTGCGTTATTTGACGGCCGGCGAGACCCACGGTCCCCAGCTGACTGCCATTATTGAGGGACTTCCCAGCAATCTTACCCTCGACTTCGAGGAATTGAACTTTCAGCTTCACCGCCGCCAGAAGGGTCACGGGCGCGGAAGAAGAATGCAGATCGAGAAGGATGCCGCGCAAATCGTCGGCGGCGTCCGGCACGGCCGCACGACCGGCGCGCCGGTCGCGCTCGTCGTGGAGAACAATGACTGGAAGCACTGGACGACCGTCATGAATATAGAGCCGATCGAAGGCGGCGACGAGGAGAAACGGCGCGTTCACCGTCCGCGGCCGGGTCATGCCGACCTGAACGGCGGCCTGAAATATAACCTGAAGGATTTGCGCAACGTGCTTGAGCGCTCCAGCGCCCGTGAAACGGCTGCGCGCGTTGCCGTCGGCGCGGTAGCCCGGCAATTGCTGGCCGAATTCGGCATTCGGGTCGGCGGCCAGGTGATCCGAATCGGGGAAGTCGAAGCGCCGCCGAACGACCTGCCGCTCGAGGAGCTCGTCCGCTTGACGGAGGAATCTCCCGTTAGGGTAGTCGATAAAGAGACGGAAGCCAGGATGATGGCCCATATCGACCAGATCAAGGCCGAAGGCGATTCGATCGGCGGCATTGTCGAATGCATCGTGGAAGGCGTGCCGGTCGGTCTCGGCAGCCATGTGCAGTACGACCGCAAGCTTGACGGCCGCATTGCGGGCGCGGTCGTCTCGATCAACGCGTTCAAGGGCTGCGAGATCGGGATCGGCTTCGAGGCGGCCAAGCTGCGCGGCTCGCTGGTGCACGACGAGATCATGTACAGCGAGGAGCGCGGCTATCACCGGGCGTCCAACCGTCTGGGCGGTTTCGAGGGCGGGATGACGAACGGGGAGCCGATCGTCGTGCGAGGCGTCATGAAGCCGATTCCGACGCTTTACAAGCCGCTGCGCAGCGTCGACATCGACACGAAGGAGCCGTTCACCGCGCAGGTGGAGCGGTCCGACAGCTGCGCCGTCCCCGCGGCGAGCGTCGTTATGGAGCATGTCGTGGCATGGGAAGTGGCGCGGGCGTTCCTGGAGAAGTTCGGCGGCGATTCGATCGAAGAAATCCGCGCGAACCTGAACAACTACTTGCAGCAAGTGGGGCAATATTGATGCGCGAGCTGACGGTCGATCTGGGCGAGCGTTCGTATCCCATCTATATCGGGGAAGGCCTCCTGCGCGAGGCCGCCTCTTATTTCGAGAAGCATGGCCTGAGCAAAAAGTCGCCGATGCTGATCGTGACCGACGAGCACGTGGGGCCTCGTTATTTGCCGGCGCTCGAAGCGGCGCTGCGGGAGGCGGGCTTTCAGCCGGCCGCACTCACGCTGCCGTCCGGCGAAGGCTCCAAGTCGCTTGCCGTCTTCGAGTCGGTCATCACGACGGCCCTGCAGGCGGGGCTTGACCGGGATTCGGCGGTCGTCGCGCTCGGCGGCGGCGTTGTGGGCGATTTGGCGGGCTACGTCGCCGCGGCATATATGCGCGGCATTCGTTTTGTGCAAATCCCGACGACCATCCTCGCGCACGACAGCAGCGTCGGCGGCAAAGTGGCGATCAACCATCCGCTGGCCAAAAATATGATCGGCGCTTTCCATCAGCCCGAGATGGTGCTATACGACCTGGAGACGCTGCAGACGCTGCCGCCGCGCGACGTGAGCGCAGGCTTGGCCGAGGTTGTGAAGCACGGCCTCATTTGGGATGCGTCTTTCGTCGATTGGATCGACGGGAACGCCGATAAGCTGAGGGCGCTCGATCCGGAAGCGCTCGGTTATGCGCTGCATAAGGGCTGCTCCGTGAAAGCGGCGGTGGTCTCGCAGGACGAGCGGGAGAACGGCCTGCGCGCGATCCTGAATCTCGGGCATACGATCGGCCATGCCTTGGAAGCGGTCGCCGGCTATGGAGAGCTGCTGCACGGCGAAGCGATTTCCATCGGCATGGTGGGCGCGGCCCGAATCGGCGTGGAGCTCGGAGCTCCGCAGGAGGTATACGAGGTCACGAAGCGGGTGCTGGCCAAATGCGGATTGCCCGTCCGCCTGCCGTCCCATTTCGATACGGACGCGGTGATGGACGCCATGATGCATGACAAGAAGTTCAGGGAAGGCCGCATGGTCTACATTGTTCCTACGGCGATCGGCCGGGTGGAAATCGACAAGCATATGTCCGTCGAACGGGTGGGCCGGACGTTAGAGCAGCTGAAGGAGGAGACCGAGGTCTGATGAGTGTAAGGGGAATTCGCGGGGCCATTACGGTCGATGTGAACGAGGAGCAGCCGATTCTGCAGGCGACGGTCGAGCTTTTGAACGGGATCGTGGCCGATAACGGCATCGTGCCGGAAGACATTTGCAGCGTGATGGTGACGGTCACGGGCGATCTTGACGCCACCTTCCCGGCCCGGGCCATCCGTCAGATGCCCGAATGGGAGCTTGTGCCGCTGATGTGCGCGCTGGAGGTACCGGTCAAAGGCAGCCTGGAGCGGTGCATCCGGCTGATGGTGCTTGTCAATACGGAGAAGAAGCAGCATGAAATCCGCCATGTATACCTGGAAGGGGCGCAGGTGCTGCGTCCGGATTTGACGAAGGCGTAAGCCCGGCGGCGTACAACGGGTTGACGGCGGTCGCCGGCCTGCGGTATAGTGGATACAGGATTTTGTTGAGACCGGGCCGGTAAGAGACGGCCGGTAAGCCGAGAGCAGCGTTAGATGCGTTCTAGATGAGATGAGCCGAGCTGAGCTTAGTAGGAAATTAGACCGCCGAGGTCGCCGCAGCGGCATTCGGGTCGCCGGGACGGAATGAACCGTGCCTTGCGCCATGTGCCGTCCTATACGGGGTCAGTCCGTAGGAAGCGGTCACACGGGCGTTCGATTATCCTGCAATCATCCAACGCATTTATCGCTCCTGCGGCAGCAGGAGCTTTTTTAATGCTTATATCGGGGTCCCGAAGCAGCCGGAGTATGCCGCAAAGCATCCCGCCGCTTATCAGGGAGAAGAAAAAGGGGTGCGCGCATGTCCAACGAATTGAAGGAAGTCGTCCGTTTGGCCTCGCAGTATAATTTGATTCCGATCGTCCGGCACGTCATGGCGGATACCGAGACGCCGATCCGGCTGTTCCAGCACGTATGCCGCGAGGATCGCGCATTTTTGCTCGAAAGCGTGGAGGGCGGCGTCAAATGGGCCCGCTATTCCTTTATCGGAACCGATCCGTTTATGATCGTCCGAGGAAAGAACGGCAGGATGACGGTCGAACGCGGCGGAGAGGTAACGGAGCTGGGCGAAAAGCCTCTGGATCTGCTCAAGGCGCATCTGCGCGCCTACCGCAGCCCTGCGATCCCCGGGCTTCCGCCGTTTACGGGCGGGGCGATCGGCTTTTTCGGCTACGATCTGCTGCAATATTACGAGAAGCTGCCGGCTCACCGGATCGACGACCTGCAGATGGACGACCTCCATTTCATGTTCTGCGATCAGGTCGTCGTGTTCGACCATTTCAAACAGCAGATTCAGGTGATCGGCAACGTGCACGTGCCCGAAGGGGCGACGGATGCGGTCATCGAAGCGGCTTACGAACGGACGTGCCGTAAAATCGAAGCGATGATCGAACGGCTTCAACAGCCGCTCCCGTATCCGCTGATGGCCGGCGGGGCGCCGCCGGCCGATCCGGAGCTCGGCGAGGTGCGCTCGAACGTAACGAAGGCGCAGTTCATTTCCAATGTGGAGAAGGCCAAGGAATACATCCGCGCCGGCGACATTTTCCAGGTGGTGCTGTCCCAACGGTTCAGCATCGACACGGACGTCGATCCGCTCCATGTATACCGGGTGCTGCGGACGATGAACCCGTCGCCTTATATGTATTATCTGAAGCTGGACGACGAGATCATCGTCGGCGCCTCGCCGGAGGCGCTCGTGAAGGTGGACGGCGGCCGCGTGGAGACGCGCCCGATCGCCGGCACGCGGCCGAGAGGCGAGACGCCGGAGGAGGATCTGGCGCTGGAACGCGAGCTGCTGGCCGACGAGAAGGAACGCGCCGAGCACTTGATGCTGGTCGATCTCGGGCGCAACGACATCGGACGCGTCGCGGAGTACGGCACCGTCAAATGCGATGCGTATATGGAGATCGAACGATATTCGCACGTCATGCATATCGTCTCCAACGTTTCGGGCAAGCTCCGGGAAGATAAGGATTTCTTCGATGCTTTCGTCTCCTGCATGCCGGCCGGCACCGTGTCGGGAGCGCCGAAGCTGAGGGCGATGGAGATCATCGCCGAGCTGGAGAACGAGGCGCGGGGCGCGTACGCGGGCGCGATCGGCTATCTCGGATTTTCCGGCAGCCTGAATACCTGCATCACGATCCGCACGATCGTCTTCAAGAACGGCAAAGCCTATGTGCAGTCCGGCGCGGGCATCGTCTGGGATTCGGTGCCGGAGAGCGAATATCGGGAAACCGTCAATAAAGCGAAGGCGTCGCTCAAGGCGATCCGGGCGGCGGAAGCGATGTTTCCGGCACGCGAGCCGCGCGCCTCGGCCGGCAACGTAACGAATATGGATTATTACCATCGCGTATAGGAAGAGGGGGAACGGAGATATGGCGGAGTTAAGCACGATGCAGATGGCTTTGAACCGGCTGATCGGCGGCGGCGATCTGTCGCGGGAGCAGGCCAGGAACGTTATGGAGACGATTATGAGCGGGGAAGCGACGCCCGCCCAGATCGCGGGTGTCATAACGGCGCTGAGGATGAAGGGTGAAACGATGGACGAAATCGCCGGCTTCGCCGAGGTGATGCGCGCTTTTTCAAACCGGGTCGTGACCGAACAGAATGGGCTGCTCGATACGTGCGGCACGGGCGGCTCCGGCATTCATAAATTCAACATCTCGACCGCTTCGGCGATCATCGCGGCATCGGCGGGCGTTCGCGTGGCGAAGCACGGCAACCGCGCCATGTCGGGCAAGGCCGGCAGCGCGGATGTGCTCGAAGCGCTCGGCGTCAACATCAATTTGACCGCGGCGCAGGCGGGAGACTGCCTGAATTCGATCGGCATCTGCTTCATGTTTGCGCAGCTGTTCCATCCGTCGATGAAATATGCCGCGGGGCCGCGCCGCGAGCTGGGCGTGCGGACGATTTTCAACATGCTCGGCCCGCTGACCAATCCGGCCGGCGCCGACCGCCAGCTGCTCGGGCTGTACGACCGTTCCAGGACATCGACGGTTGCGGCGGTGCTCGGAGAGCTGGGCCTGAAGCGGGCGCTTGTCGTAAGCAGCCATGACGGCCTCGACGAGATCAGCATTTCAGATGCGACGCAAATCTCGGAGCTGAAGGACGGAGAGGTGCATACGTTCGATATCGCGCCGGAGGATTTGGGGCTTGCGCGGCGGTCTTTGGGCGAGGTGGCAGGCGGCGACGCGGCGGAGAATGCCGCCATTATCCGGCGCGTTTTCCGCGGCGAGGAGAAGGGCGCCTACCGTGATATCGTACTGGCCAATGCCGGCGCCTGCATCTATGTCGGCGGCCTGGCGGATTCCCTTCCGGAGGGCGTTCGCGCAGCGGCGGAGACGATCGATTCCGGCGCGGCGGGCGGCAAGCTCGAGGCGCTTATTCGCAGAACGGGAGAGTTGAGTCATGTTTCTTGATAAAATCGTGGCGGTAAAACGCAAGGAAGCGGACGCGCTTGCGGCGGCGTTCTCGCTGGCCGAGGCTGAAAAGCAAATCGCGCGGATGCCCGCGACGAAAGGATTCGAGCGCGCCCTGACGGCAGGACGGAAGCGCGAGCTCGGGCTGATTGCCGAGGTGAAAAAAGCGTCGCCTTCCAAAGGGCTCATCCGGCCGGATTTCCATCCGGTCGAGCTTGCCTTGGCCTACGAGCGGGCGGGCGCGGATTGCATATCCGTGCTGACGGACCGGGATTTTTTCCAGGGCTCGAACGATTATTTGACGGAAGTTCGCGCGAATGTCGGCGTGCCGCTGCTGCGCAAGGACTTTACGATCGATTACCGTCAGGTTTACGAAGCGAGGCTGATCGGAGCGGACGCGATTCTGCTGATCGCCGCCATTCTGACCTCCCGGCAAATGGCCGAGTATCACGACCTGGCGAAGTCGCTCGGTATGGACGTGCTGGTGGAAGTGCATGACCGCGAGGAACTGGAGACCGTGCTGGAGTTGGACAAGGCCACGTTGATCGGCATCAACAACCGCAACCTGAAGACGTTCGTGACCGATCTGCGAACGACGGAGGAGCTTATCGGTCTCGTGCCGGAGAACGCTACGCTGATCAGCGAAAGCGGCATCGCCGGACCCGGCGATATTGAGCGCCTGCGCGGGTTGCGCGCAGACGGCGTGCTGATCGGCGAGCACTTCATGCGCAAGCCGGATGTCGGAGAGGCGGTTCTGGAGCTGATGGGACCGGAAGCGCCGGCGGCCGAGCGATGAGCGCGCGCGTCAAAATATGCGGGCTGCGCGACGCGGCGACGCTTCGGCAAATGGACGGCTTGCCGGTCCATGAGATCGGCTTCGTCTTTGCGAAAAGCCGCCGCCAGGTAACGCCCGGGCAGGCGGCGGAGCTGATTGCCGAAGCTGCCCGTCTGCGCTGCGCGGACGGGCGGCCGCCCCGCACCGTCGGGGTGTTCGTCGACCACGGGCCGGAGGAGCTGCGTGCGCTGCTCCGGACCGCTCCGCTCGACATGCTGCAGCTGCACGGCTCGGAATCGCCCGAAGCATGCCGCGCCATTCGCGAGGCGACGGGCAAGGACGTCTGGAAGGTGTTCCCGATCCGCGGGGACGAGAAGGAATCGGCCGCGGGCCGGATCGCGCCGTATGCCGGCGCGGTCGACGGGATCATGATCGATACGGCCGGCGGCGGAACGGGGACGGCGTTCGATTGGTCCGTCATCGGCGACTACAAAAAGGCGGCCGAAGCGATCGGCGTACCGCTCTATGTGGCGGGCGGCCTGCACGCCGATAATGTGGCCGGGCTGACGTCGCTTTACGCGCCGGACGGCGTGGACGTATCGAGCGGCGTGGAGACGGACGGCGTCAAGGATATAACGAAAATCAGAACGTTTGTGGAAAGGGTGAGAGCGAGATGAACCAAGTGCCAGACCGGCACGGCCGGTTCGGCAAGTTCGGCGGGCGCTACGTTCCCGAGACGTTGATGAACGCGCTGATCGAGCTGGAGGAAGCTTATGACCATTACTCGAAGGATCCGGAATTTGTCGCCGAGGTTCGGCAGCTTTTGAAGCAATATTCCGGACGACCGACATCGCTCTATTATGCGGACAGACTAACAAAGCATTTGGGCGGCGCCAAAATTTATTTGAAGCGGGAAGACCTTAACCACACGGGAGCGCATAAAATCAACAACACGATCGGCCAAGGCGTGCTCGCGAAGCGGATGGGCAAGACGAAAATCATCGCCGAAACCGGCGCGGGCCAGCACGGCGTGGCGTCGGCTACCGTGGCCGCGCTGCTCGGGCTCGAATGCAAGGTGTTTATGGGCGAGGAGGATACGAAGCGGCAGCAGCTCAACGTGTTCCGGATGAAGCTGCTGGGCGCCGAGGTCGTTCCCGTCCTGTCCGGCACGCGGACGCTGAAGGATGCCTGCAACGAGACGCTCCGCTATTGGGTAAGCCATGTGGACGATACGTATTACATCCTCGGCTCGGTTACGGGGCCGCATCCGTATCCGATGATCGTGCGCGATTTTCAGCGCATCATCGGCGATGAGACGAAGGAGCAGATCGTTGCGGCCGAAGGAAGGCTGCCGGATTATATCGTCGCGGCCGTCGGCGGCGGCAGCAACGCGATGGGCATTTTCTATCCGTTCGTCGGGGACGAATCCGTTCGGCTGCTTGGCGTCGAAGCGGCGGGCAGAGGCGTGGACACGCTGGAGCACGCGGCTACGATGACGAAGGGCAAGCACGGCGTTTTCCAGGGCTCGCTCAGCTATGTGCTGCAGGACGAGTTCGGCCAGGTGCAGCCGGCGCACTCGATTTCCGCGGGACTGGATTATCCGGGCATCGGGCCGGAGCATTCCTATCTGAAGGACAGCGGCCGCGCGGAATATGTGCCGATTACCGACGCGGAGGCGCTGGAGGCGCTGCAGCTGCTGTCGCGCACGGAGGGCATCATCCCGGCGCTGGAATCGGCGCATGCGGTGGCGCACACGATGAAGCTCGCGCCGACGCTCGGCAAGGACAAGGTGATCGTCATCAGCTTGTCCGGACGCGGCGACAAGGACGTCGAGTCGATCATGCATTATTTGGGAGGTAACGGACTTGAATCGCATTGACGCCGCATTTGCACGTCTTCAGGCGGAGGGCCGCACAGCGCTCATTCCATTCATCACGGTCGGCGACCCGGATGTCGGCACGTCGGTCGACATTATCCGCAAGCTCGCGGAGGCCGGCGCGGACATGATCGAGCTCGGCGTGCCTTATTCGGATCCGCTGGCGGACGGACCGGTCATCCAGCGGGCCTCGGAGCGGGCGCTTATGCACCGG
Organism: uncultured Paenibacillus sp.; assembly: GCF_963515335.1. NCBI lineage: Bacteria > Bacillati > Bacillota > Bacilli > Caryophanales > Paenibacillaceae > Paenibacillus > uncultured Paenibacillus sp. Next base: position 9,660 of record NZ_CAUPYC010000034.1, read on the forward strand.
ATCACGATTCTCGACTGCATCCAGGTCGCCGAGGATGCCCGCAAGGCCGGCGCGGATGTGCCGTTTATCCTTTTTACCTACTACAATCCTGTGCTGCAGCTCGGTTTGGAGCCGTTTTTCTCCCTGATCGAGAATAAAGGCATCAGCGGGCTCATCATTCCCGACCTCCCGATCGAGGAGGACGGGGAGGTGCGCAGCCTGGCGGAGGCGGCGAACATTCATCTGATCCCGCTGGTCGCGCCGACTTCCCATGACAGGGTGGCGCGCATCGCCGCCAAAGCGCGCGGCTTCGTGTATTGCGTATCGTCGCTCGGCGTCACCGGCGTACGTTCCGATTTTCACGCCGGCATCGACGAGTTTCTGCGCTCCGTGCGGGATGCCGCGACCGTTCCGATCGCCGTCGGGTTCGGCATTTCCCGCCGGGAACAGGTCGAACGCTTTGCGGGGCAGGCGGACGGCGTCATCGTGGGCAGCGCCATCGTCCGCCGCATCGAGGAATCGCTCCCGTTGTTGAACGATCCGGCTGCGAGGGAAGAGGGCTTGAACCGGATCCGCGACTACGTCGCGACTTTGAAAGTGTAACGTCCGGGCGATTCCGCCGGCGCAATCGTACGCGAAAGCAGCCTCTGCGGTGTTAACCGCAGGGGTTCTTTTGCTTGATGAATAGATACGGATATGAGACAATGGGTTCCATCGACATTGAATTTTGGCATTGAAATTTGGAATAATCCGATGAGGTGATCCGCAGTGCAGCCTAAAAGCAACATCGTTCATTTACCGGTTTATCAGCCCGGCAAGCCGATCGAAGACGTGAAGCGCGAGCTCGGCCTGACCGAGGTGATCAAGCTGGCCTCCAACGAGAACCCGTTCGGGTGCTCCGAACGGGCCAAGCAGGCGATTATGAATGAAATCGGCCATACGAGCCTGTATCCCGACGGCGCCGCCGTCGCCTTGACGGATGCGCTGGCCTCAGAGCTCGGCGTAGGGAAGGACCAGATCATTTTCGGAGCCGGTTCCGACGAAGTCATTCTGATGATCGCCCGCGCTTTTCTGGTAAAGGGCGACGAGACGATTATGGCGGACGAGACGTTCCCTCAATACAAGCACAATGCGGAAATCGAGAATGCGACGGTCATCGAGGTGCCGCTCAAGGACGGCAAGCACGATCTGCCCGCGATGTTGGCCAGTATCGGCGACCGCACCAAAATCGTCTGGATCTGCAATCCGAACAATCCGACGGGCACGATCGTGAAGAAGGATGAGCTCGATGCGTTCATGGCGAAAGTTCCGGCATCCGTGATGGTTGTGCTCGACGAGGCTTATTGCGAGTATATCGACGATCCTTCCTATCCGAACGGCGTCGATTACGTGAAAGCTTATCCGAACGTCATCGCTCTCCGCACTTTTTCGAAAATTTTCGGCCTTGCGTCGCTGCGCATCGGCTACGGCATCGGGCGCCCCGACATTATGCGGTTCGTCAATCAGGTGCGCGAGCCGTTCAATACGACCCGGTACGCGCAGGCGGCGGCCAAGGCGGCGCTCGCGGACCGGGCGTTTGTTCAGTCCTGCCGAGAGCGGAACGCGGAAGGCCTTCGCTACCTTCAGGAGCAGTTCGACCGGCTGGGACTGTCCTATTTTCCGGCATACGGCAACTTTGTGATGTTCGACGCTCGGCGTCCGTCGCAAACCGTCTTTGAAGAGCTGCTCAAGAAGGGCATCATCGCGCGGGCGCGGTGGACCTATTATCCGACGCATATCCGGGTAACGGTCGGAAGCCGGGAGCAGAACGAGAAGTTCGTGCAGGCGCTGGAGCAGGTGCTGCAGGAAGTGGCGGTGCAAGTATAACCCCCATGACGACAATCGCGATATTCGGCGTCGGCCTGATCGGCGGATCGCTGGCGCTCTGCTTCAAAGACAAGCCGGACCTGCGGGTGATCGGCCATTCGGTCCGGCAGTCCTCCGTGGATAAATATGTGAAACGCGGCGTCGTGGATGCCGCCACCACCTCGATGGAGGAGGCGGCGGAGAACGCGGATTTTATCTTTTTATGCGTGCCCGTCGGCAATCTGGACGAGTATGTGCGCAGGCTGAGCGGGATGAAGCTCAAGCCGGGCTGCATTATCACGGATGTCGGCAGTACGAAGGCATCGGTAGCCGCGTGCGCTTTATCGCTGACGCTGAACGGGGCGGTGTTCATCGGCGGCCATCCGATGGCCGGCTCCGAACGTTCGGGCGTGGAAGCGGCCAGCTCGCACCTGTTCGAGAACGCATACTATGTGCTGACGCCGGGCAAAGACACGCCGCGGGAAGCGCTTGAGCGGCTGACCGACCTGCTCCAGCATACGAAGGCCCATATCATGTCCGTCGACGCGGAGGAGCATGACGAGATCGTCGGCGCGATCAGCCATCTGCCGCATATCATTGCGGTGGCCCTTGTCAACCAGATCCGCGGCTATAATGAGACGAACGGTTTGTATGAAGCGCTGGCCGCCGGCGGCTTCCGCGACATTACCCGAATCGCGTCAGGCGATCCCGTCATCTGGCGGGATATTCTGCTGCACAACAAGTCCGTGCTGCTTCGGCTGCTGCGCGACTGGCGGGAGGGGACGGACCGGTTCGCCGAGCTGATCCGGACGGACGATGCCGAGGGGATCGAAGAAGCTTTCCGTGCGGCGGGCCGGTTCCGCAGCCGGCTGCCCGAACGCCGCAAAGGCATGATACAGGCTTTGTACGAGTGCTATATCGATGTGCCCGACCATCCGGGCATCATCGGCCGGATCGCAACCGAGCTCGGCGACAACCGGATCAATTTGAGCAACCTGCAGATCATCGAGAGCAGGGAAGACGTACCGGGCGTACTCCGGCTTTCGTTCCGCAAGCAGGAGGAGCTTGACCGGGCGGTCCGGCTTCTCGAATCGCTCGGCTTTCGGGTCCATTATTAAGCCGCCGTTTCGGCGAACCGCATAGGCAGTGCCGAAAACGCGCCGAGCAGGCGCGTTTTCGGTTTTACGGCAGCACTGAAAAATAATAATCAATAAAATGTAAACGGATACTTGACAGAATGAAAACGGATACATATAATAAAGGTACAGTATGGTTTCTCTCCACTCCTATCCAAATCATTCGCACTTTGTGCAGCCACCTTTCGGGGTGGTCTTTTTTTTTGGAAATTTTAATCTCCAACCGTCCTACTCATGTGATACAATACACCTAGCTTGTAAAAATATGGAGTCTTCCCGTTTTGTCGAAACGAGCAGGATTTTCGCCACAGGGCTCGAATTTTTTACAGATCGGTTATTTTGATGCACGGCGCCGTACCGCTTTCCCGCGCCTGAATCCGGTGTACATAGCCTTATAAACATTTATTCACGATTTCGCGAAACTTTTTCCTCCCTTTTCGGTACAATGAATATAACCGGACTGGGAGCCGACTCCGAAGGCCAAGGAGGGTCGAGTTGGATGACCGACTCCCAGTTGATAAGAGAAATAAAAGACGGCAACGTACAGCTTTATTCGGAATTGATGCGACGCTACCAACGCAAAATTTTAGCCTTCGTTTTTCATATGCTGAAGGGAGCGCAGCTCGAGCTTATGGCCGAGGACCTGTGCTCGGAATCGTTCTATAAAGCGTATCGCAGCTTGCATTCATTCCGTGAAGGAGATGCCTCCTTTTCCACTTGGCTGTACACGATTGCCCGCAATACGGTGCTAAGCGAGCTGCGTAAGCAGAGGGCCGGCAATGTATCGCTTGATGAGTCGGGCTTCACGCCGGTCGCTCCGCCGGAGTCCGTTCCGGAGCAGCGGCTTCTCCGACGTGAGCGCATGAGCCTTGTTCGCGACGCAATCAACAACTTGCCGGAGAAACAGCGATCCGCCCTTATTCTGAGGGAATACGACCAGATGGATTACCAGGAGATCGCCTCGATCCTCGGCCAGACGGTCAGTTCGGTAAAGTCGCTGTTGTTCCGGGCGAGAGCCAGCGTCAAGACGCAGCTGGAGCCGTATTTCGGAGAATCGCCGTTCATGGAAGAATATGAAGGGATGAATGTGCGATGAAATGCGAAGAAGCGCAGGAACTGCTCGGCGTTTATTGGGATCTGCCCGAGGACGACCGGGAACGGGCGGCTTTGGAGGAACATTTGCTTCACTGCGAACCCTGCGCGGAACAATTCCGTATATGGGAAAAAAGCGAATCGATGATCCGGAATCTGACGAAGGAACTGCCGTCCGACGGGCCGGTAGATCACGTCAATCGCGGAGTCATGGACCGGATTTATGCGGAGGACACCTGGTTTATGCCGGTGAAGGAGCGGACCTACCACTTTACGGCGGCGTTCCGGCGGAAAGTGGCGGCCATCGTCGCATGCTGCCTTGCCATGTTCACGAGCGCATTTTTTTATCTCGTCTTCGGCAGGCCGAGCGATCCTTCAGCGATTCAGGTCGAGAAGCTGACGGGATTGCTGGACACGGCCAACGCCTCCAACCAGACGGCCGCGATCAGCCTGGATTTCTATCAGGACGTTCCCGTGGCCAGCATCAGCGACCCGATTGTGCTGCAGGTCGTTCCGACCGTGCCCCAGTATTGGGTGGCTTTATCCTTGCTCGGCATGATTATGACATTACTGACGATCAACTGGATTTCCCGGACACGCGCATAACATTGAACCGAAGGAGCGGGTGCATTTTGATCATCGGCTTGATCCGCCACGGCAAGACGGAATGGAACGCCCTCGGAAGGATTCAAGGGCAGACGGACATCCCGCTGAATGAAGAAGGCAAACGCCAGGCGGAAGCGCTGGCGCTCAGGCTTTCGGGGGAAGAGCGGCGATGGGATGCGATCGTCTCCAGCGATTTGCGGCGCGCGGCGGATACGGCCTCCATTATCGCGGCCAGGCTGGGCATCCCCCATTTGCCGTCCGACACGCGGTTGAGAGAACGGTTTTTCGGCGAAGTCGAAGGCACGACGGAAGAAGAGCGTCTTCATCGCTGGGGGCCGGACTGGCGCATGGCGGATGCGGGACAGGAAAGCGACGAGTCCGTTCAGGCCAGAGGTCTCGCTTTCGTGGAGGAATGGAGGGCCAAAGGCGCCGGCACCCGGCTGCTCGTCGTATCGCACGGCAGCTTTCTTGCGCAGCTTCTGCGGGTGATGTGCGACTGTCTGGACGACGGCCATCTGGTGAATATGTCGTTCTCGGTGCTGCAATACGAGGCGGAAGCGAAACGGTGGAATCCCGTTCTGCATAATTGCACGAACCATTTGAAACAACTCGCTCTGAAGAGCTGAGAACCGGGTGATCCGGTTCCCGGCTCTTTTTCTATTATAAGGATTTATTTTCTACGGGGTCCCCGAAAAGTAATATCGAAAGTTACATTGATGCAAGTCGAAGATGAGCGACCACGATTAGCGGTAACTTTCGATGCGAGCGGACTTGACAGTCCGGTCGTCGGCATACGCACTAGAGCTTCGCTTCATTTTTTAGGGATTATTTTCTATTGCACCGCACATCGTATGAACGGGTTTAAAATCTTCCAATCGTCCCATAATGGTAGTAAACCGACGGAACGGAGGAGATTTCATGAACCTGGCCGATATGCTCGGCTATGCGGATATCGCGCAGCTGACGCGGATCGCGGCCGCGTACGGTTGCGACTGCAACGGACACTCGAAGCACGAGCTGATCCAATCGATCCTGACCGCCGCCGGGCGCAAGGAGCTTGTCGATGCGCAAATCGACGCCATGCCGATCGAGGATCTGCGGTTTCTGAACTCTCTGCTGTTCGATGCGCGCGAGGCGTTCAGCCTGGAGGAGCTGCTTGCCCGCGTTCGCCTCAGCCGTTTCGACCGGACCGATTCCGTCGAAGCCAAGGCAGCGGAGCCCAAGCAGGCGGCAGCCGCGAAAGCCGGGCGGTCCCCGGCGCAGGGGAAGCCGAAGCGCGGGAAGGAAGGCGCGAAAGGCACGAAGAAAGAGGCTGCGCAGGCCGCCTCGCCGGAAGCCGGCTTGCGGGAGACAATCGCGCGTTTCAAGCAGTCGGGCTGGCTGTTTAACGGTTATTCCGGAACGAACCGCTATCTGTTTCATGTGCCGAACGATTTGAAGGAGCGTTTTCGCGAAGCGCTCGGTCGCCGGTTTGAGGCGAGGCTGCGCTACGGGGAGGAGCCGGCCGCGTACCGCGACGAGCAGACGCTGATGGCGGAAGATGCGCTGCTGCTGCTCGGGCATATCGACAAGCACGATATTCCGCTCACGGCCGATGGAGCGATGTACAAGCGGAATGCGACCCAGCTTCTGGAGCTGCTCTCCGTGCGCGAGGAGCTTCCGCCCAAAGGTCCCTGGCGGTTCGGATACGGCCGGCGCTTCAAGGATTTTCCCGACCGGCTGGCATTGCTGTACGACTATTGCCATTACCGGAGATGGATCTCGGAGGCCGATATGCGATTAACGCTGACGGCTTCGGGTAAAGAAAAACTAGAAGGACGGATCAGGGACGAACCCGAGGAGCTGTACCGGTTCTGGCTTCGTCTGTACAAGGGAGCCGTACCCAACATTCTGTCTCTGGTCAACTGGATCGACAGGCTTGCCGCTCGATGGGTATCGGCCGATTCGCTTCAAGCCGTTTTGCTCCCTTACGTCCGGCCGTTTTATTATGACGATGCCGCTTCCGTACTCAACAAACGCGTGCTGGGCATGATGGTTCATCTCGGCTTGCTGCGGCTGGGCCGGGACGATGCGCTCGAAGTCGTGTACAAAATGACGAACGCGGGCCGCGCGGCGGTAAAAGGAAACCGGATAGACGACAGGGAGGGCATTACGCTTCATTGACAAGGGGCAAGTCGCCCTGCTAGAATCTCTCCTATTATAAAGGAGGGTACGGACGATGTTATTACCTTACGCGGGCAAGCTGCCCAATGTGCACGGCACCGTCTTTACGGCTGAGGGGGCAAAGCTGGTCGGAGACGTCACGGTCGGCGAGGAAAGCACGATCTGGTACAATGCGGTGCTTAGGGGAGATTTGGCGCCGATCGTCATCGGCAGCCGCTGCAATCTTCAGGACGGCGTAATCGGACATGTCAACACGGATCAGCCGCTTGTCGTCGAAGATGAAGTGTCGGTCGGTCACGGCGCCATCATCCACGGATGCCGGATGGGCAAAGGCACATTAATCGGCATGGGGGCCATCGTACTTAACGGGGCCGAAATCGGTGAATATGCTTTAGTAGGGGCCGGTTCGATCGTTACGGAAAACAAAACGATCCCACCTTATACGCTTTCCTTGGGTTCGCCTGCCAGAGTCGTCAGAGAATTGAACGAGCACGATCTTCAGCGGATGAAAAGGACAATGGAGAGTTACGTGGCGAAAGGAATCGAATATAGGATGGGATAAACACCGGTACGGAGGTGGATCCTATGGATAAAATGAAAGTAACGTACGAAGCAATGCTGGGGCTTGCGGCCGAAATGGTGCTGGATGAAGCGGTAAATGCCTTCCGTAGGAAAAAAATTTATGACGAGATCGACAGAGCGTTGGCGGACGGCGATGAGGACGGCTTCAGGCGGTTGACCGACGAGTTGAAGACGTTGTGCAAATAGGACGCGGCGGAAACGCAAGCCGTCGCAGTCCAGAAGCGGCTCCGGCCGCCCGCGGGAGATGTCCGTTCGGGCGGTAGAGCCGTTTTTTCCTGTCGGCGCTTCGCTCCGCGCTGCAAATGACGCTTCTTTTTCCAAGCTTATATGATAAGATTAGGGACGAAAGGTTACGATAGGATCGGAGGCATCGGGTACCTATGAAGTTCAGTGATTTCGACGCGCAAAAATGGGGGGAGCTGCAGCTTTATTTCGATACGTGCCTGCTGCCGGTCACGGGTCTTGCGGGCGGAGAGAGCCCCGACGAGGCGACGGACCGGCTGGAGCGGCTGCGCGATTTGCTCGCGCTGGTCGAAGGGCCGTATACGGGAAGGGTCGTCACCTACCCGGCGCTGCATTACCTGCCTGAAGGGGAGGCCGCTGCAAATATGCTGTCCGGCGTCATTGCCGGGCTCAGGTCGGTCGGCTTCAAATACGTCATCGTCGCTTCGCTGTCGGATCGGTTGAACCGTTCGGCGGAAGGGAGAATTGCCGATATGTGGCTCGTTCCCAAGGAAGGCGATGCGCTGCCGGAAGCGCGGGAAGCGTCGGCAGCCGTTCAGTCGATGTGGAAGCGGCAGCCCGCGGTGTAAGTCCTCTACGTTGCGCCGCTGTGATCGGACTCACATAAATGTGACAAAACGGCAACAAATTTTCGAACCTCAAAAGATGGAACTTTCAATTTGATTCAACCCTTCTTGACGCTCCAAACCGCCTAGGCTATTATAAATTATGTCTTGGTTTCGATAACGTTTCCGTCTTGTGGACAAGACCGGCAATACGATTGGCAAAGGGGGTAGAACAGTAGATGAGCAACCACGATCAGCATGATTCCTCGCATAAATCCGTGCAACGCAAAGAGATGTCCCGGCGTCAATTTTTGTCGTATACACTTGGAGGTGCGGGCGCTTTCATGGGTGCCGGCATGATTTTGCCGATGGTTCGATTTGCGGTCGATCCGTTACTCGTCAAGAAAACGGAAAGCGCGTTCGTGAAGGTCGTTGCGGAAAGCGAAATCGGAAGCGAGCCCAAAGAATTTAAATTTCAGATCAGCCAGGTGGACGGCTGGTACGAAAGCGAACCGCAGCTCGCGGCATGGATTACGAAGGGGCAGGATGGAGAGATTTATGCGCTGTCTCCGATATGCAAGCATCTCGGATGCACGGTAAATTGGAACACCCAGCAAGATAATCACTATTTTTGCCCTTGTCATGGAGCGGAGTATACCATTGACGGCAAACAGCTGAAAGTCGCGCCGTTGCCGCTCGACGAATATGATCTGAAGATTCAGGAAGGCTACATTTATCTCGGGCCGATCAAACCGAATACACGCGTAAAGGAGGCGTAAAGACAGATGTTAAAGACGGTTTACAACTGGATCGACGAGCGTCTCGACATTACGCCGATGTGGAGGGACGTGGCGGACCATGAGGTGCCGGAGCACGTCAACCCCGCCCACCATTTCTCCGCATTCGTGTATTGCTTCGGCGGTCTGACATTCTTCATCACGGTCATCCAGATCCTTTCCGGTATGTTCCTGACGATGTACTACGTGCCGGATATCATCAATGCTTACGCAAGCGTCGATTACCTCCAGAGCAAGGTGGCTTTCGGCGGCATCGTGCGCGGTATGCACCATTGGGGCGCAAGCCTCGTTATCGTTATGATGTTTCTACATACGCTCCGCGTCTTTTTTACCGGCTCTTACAAGGCGCCGCGCGAAATGAACTGGGTCGTCGGGATGCTGATTTTCTTCATCATGCTGGGACTCGGATTCACCGGCTACCTTCTGCCTTGGGATAACAAAGCGTATTATGCAACGAAAGTAGGCATTCAAATCGCTCAGTCCGTGCCGGTTGCCGGTCCGTACATCAAACAATTACTGCAGGGCGGCGACATCGTAGGGGCTCAAACGCTGACCCGCTTCTTCGCGATTCACGTGTTCTTCCTGCCCGGCGCGCTGCTCTCTCTGCTTGCCGCCCACTTTATTATGATCCGCAAACAAGGCATTTCCGGACCACTCTAATCGAAGGGAGGCCTGACCCATGGCCGCAAGCTCCAACGGCAAGGAAAAAGTCGTGTACGTGGGCGACTCCCGGATTCGCAAAGGGACCTCGCCCAACATACCGGCCGACTATACCGCCTTTCCCGGCAAATCGGAAGCGTTTATTCCGAATTTCCTGCTCAAGGAATGGATGGTAGGCGTCGTCGTGCTCGTCGGCTTTCTGGTGTTGACGATTACTGAACCGGCCCCGCTCGGCTATCCGGCGGATCCGACGAATACCGCGTTCATACCGATGCCCGACTGGTATTTCTTGTTTTTGTACCAGTTATTGAAATATCCTTACGTATCCCAGGATTATCTCGTGCTCGGCACGGTCGGCGTGCCGGGCATCGCGTTCGGTGCGCTGATGCTGGCTCCGTTTCTCGACACCGGCAAGGAAAGGCGGTTCTACCGCCGTCCGATCGCTTCGTCGCTGATGATTCTGTCTTTGATCGCTATCGTATATTTAACGAAGACATCGTGGGATTTTTACACCCACGAGCTGGAGATTACGAATACGGTTCCAGAGCATATCGAACGGGAAGAGAAAGCGCGGGAGGCCGCGTTGAAGGGGCAGGAGCGGCCTAATCCTGCCAAGAAGGAGGAGCCGGCGGCGCTTGTGTCTCCCGATGATCCGGCATTCGAGATGGTGAGGCAAGCGCAATGTATTGCATGCCATGCCGGCAACCTTCAAGGTCAAGGCAGCTTCCCGGCGTTGACGGGCGTCGGCGACCGTCGTACGAAAGAGGAAATCGCGGACATCATCACGAACGGCACCGATGGCGGTATGCCCGCTTTCAAGGACCAATTGACCGCCGAACAGATTGACCAAGTGGCGACATGGCTCGCCAAGCAGAAGAAAGCCGAATGACAATTAAGACAATGCATGCAAAAAACCTGACCGTTCCGGAACGGTCAGGTTTTTTGCAAGGAAAGGGGCACCCTGGAATGCCGGTTTCATGGTTGTGGAGCGAGTCGGTTCTGATGAACCGTTCGTTTCTGTGGTTATTGTTTATCAGCAACTTGGCGGGCACGATCTACGGCTATATCTGGTACGGCGATCAACTTGCCTATACGCTGGACAATCATCCTTTATGGAGAATCGTTTTCGTGCCGGACAGTCCGACGGCAAGCCTGTTTTTTACGTTTGTTCTGTTATTTTTTCTGTTTCCGCCGAAGGTGGAGACAAGGGGCTATTTGCTGCTGCGATCGATCGTCGAAGCGCTTGCCGTGGTGACGCTTGTGAAATACGGCGTCTGGGCCGTGACGATGAATGCCGCGCAAGGCGCGCAGGGAGATCCGCTTAACTGGCAGAACTGGATGCTTATCGCCTCGCATACGGCTATGGCCGTCGAGGGACTGCTGTACGTTCGCTTCATGCGTTTCGGGCGGACGGCCGCGGCGTTGGCTTTCGGCTGGATTCTGCTCAACGATACGATCGATTATACGTTTGAGGTGTATCCTTGGCTGCCCCGCGTGCTTAGCGATAACATTGAGGCTGTCCGCAACTTCACGGTCGGCCTGTCGGCGGCAAGCTTTCTGGTGACCCTGCTCGCGCTCGTGCACAAGAGAAGCCTGCCGCTCGGTACGTACCGACACCCGAACGCCAAGGTATAAGCGGGACACCCTTCTCATAGGATGAAGGAGGAGGGATGTCCGTGAAACATCGAAAACGGCTGTTGGTCGTACTGACGGCTTTGCTGATCGCCTCCGGGTTGGGAACGGCATGGCGGACGGAAGCGTCGGAGGACGCCGGCGCCGGTCCGCAATCGAAATGGGATGCGCTGGCGTCCTGGACGGAGGGCTTCTATCAAGCCTCTGTGGAGGAGAACCGCCAATTGGCATATGGGTATGTATTGAAAATGAAAGCGGCGGCCGCGGATCGCGAGCTCCGATCCTACGGCACGCCGGAAGGATGGGCGGTGCTCGATGAACGGCTGAATGCGGCCCAAGCCCTTATCGAGCGGGGAGCGTTCGCGTACACCTGGCGCGAGGAAGCCGCAAGGCTCAAGCTGGCCGTCGACGCGCTCTCCCGGGAACGGAAGGCGTTGTGGCGGCAATATGAACGGCTGCTGCGCGAGGATATGAGCCGCCTGCACAAAGCCTGGCTGCAGGGCGGGGAAAAGGGGAACGAGGCCGCCGCTGCGGCGCTGCGTCAGCTGGAGGGCCATGTGCTGCGGCTGGAGGCCGCCGCGGCTTTCGGGAAGGAGCCGGCGCACGTCTCGGTGCTGAAGGAAAGGATTCGCTATACGGAGAAGCTGCTTGAAGCGGCGCCCGGCGGGCGCACGGAGGCGAACCGCACGTTGACGGAGGGCTCGCTCGTGCTGCTCGGGGACGCCGTCGACCGTTTGTTCGCCTCGGGCGCGCAACCGGCGGCGGTGAAGCCGGCAGGCGGCCCCTCTTGGCAATGGACGGCGATGCTCGCGGTTATCGTGCTGGCGGGCCTTTTTTACACGGGCTGGCACAAGTTCCGCATCGACCGGGACGAAATCACGGTGCCGAAACGGCCGCTCCGCTGAAGCCTTAATCAGGATTCGCGGAAGCCTTCTCCGATGACGTCATGCGCTTCGCTGATGACGATGAATGCCTTGGGGTCGTGTCTTCGGACGATTTGCTTGAGCAGCCGCACCTCCTGGCGCCCGACGACACAATAGACGACCTGCTTCTCTGTGCCGGAATAACCGCCGACGGCCGGCATGATCGTGACGCCGCGTTCGAGTTCGCGCATGACGCCATCGGCGACCGCCTGTCCGTTCGTCGTAATAATGGAGAAGGCTTTGCCGGAATAGACGCCCTCCTGTATGAAATCGATCAGCTTGGTGGCGATGAAGACGACGACCAGCGTGTACAGCACCCGCTCCACGGGAATGAACAGCAGCGAAAGGCCGATCACGACCGCGTCCAGCGTCAGAATGATCTGGCCCATGCTCCAGCCGCGCCCTTTGGACACGATTCTGGCGATGATATCCACGCCGCCGGTCGTAGCCCCGAAGCGGAAGACGATGCCGAGACCGGCGCCCAGGGTGACGCCGGCGTAGAGCGCGGACAGCAGCAGGTCGCGGTCCGTCGAGAACGGGACGATCTGACCGCCCTCGATCAGCCGCTCCATGACCCACAAGAAAAAGGATAGCGAGACGGTGCCGTAGCCGGCCATTACCATCTGGTTCAAGCCGAGCAGCCGCCAGCCGAGTATAAATATCGGGATGTTCAGCAGCAGCGTCGTAAGCGAGAGCTTGAAGCCGAACGCGTAGTTCAGCAAAATGCCGATGCCCGTAACGCCGCCTTCCATGAACTGGTTGGGAAGCACAAAGTAATGCAGCCCGAACGCGTAGACCGCCGTACCGGCGGCCACCGATACGGCTGGGCGCCATTTTCCGGCGAGGCTTGTCCGAAATTTGCCCCTATGTGCGATTTGCATGATCCGTCCTCCTTGCTCCGCGATGAACTCCACGCATGCTGTGCGTTCTAGTATGCGTTTTTTTGTCGTTTCGCACTAAGAATAACAGCGTTTGCAGCGGAGGGCAAAGGATTGTTTTCATTTTCGCTTTGCGATAACATAGGATGAGATAACCGGAAAGGATGTCGGACATTGGCAGATAAAACGTTAGCCGACGTTCAGCGCGAGGTGGACGCTTACATATCGCAGTACAAGGAAGGCTATTTCAGTCCGCTTGCGATGCTTGCCCGGCTTAGTGAAGAGGTAGGAGAGCTCGCGCGGGAGATTAACCACAACTTCGGCCCGAAGCCGAAAAAACCGGACGAAGCCGACAATTCGATCGAATTGGAGCTCGGCGACATTCTTTTTATTATAACGTGCTTCGCCAATTCGCTCGGAATCGATCTGGCCGAAGCGCACGACAAGGTCATGCACAAATTCAATACGCGCGATTCGGGCCGTTGGACCAAAAAAGACGGACCGTGAAGCCCGCCCTTAACACTCGCTGTACCCCGGACATATGCTGTAGCATTAGGGTACAAGGAGGTTAGGCGGATGAACGGGGATGAGCATGTCAAACAGGCGTACGAATCGATTCTGCAGGGAGATTACGAGCAGGCGATCCGCTGCTTTGAGCAGGCGATCGACGCGCATCCGGATAATCCGGCGTACCATTACAAGTGCTCGATCACCTGCGCGCGCAGCGCGAAATGGGCGAAGGCCATGGTCCACGCAGAGGAGGCGGAACGCCTCGATCCGGACAACGCCGTCTACGGATACCATCTGCGAACGGTGAAGGCCCGTATGCTCATTGCGGAGGCCGAAGCGACGCTTGCGTCGGACTCGCCCGATTTTCTCGCCGCGATTGAAGCGCTTCGCGAGGCGACGGGGCTCGATCCGCTGTCGGAAGCGGCCTTCCTGATGCTTTCCGCCGCATACGGCGCGCTCGGCCGCTACGGCGAAGCGGCGGCCAGCGCGGAGGAAGCGCTCAAGCTGAATCCGCAGCATGCGGAAGCCGCCCGGCTGCTGGCGGGCGTGCGCCGCAAATGGCGCAAGGAACGGCGGCACAGCGGCGGCAAATCGCGCGGTTGACGCGGTTCATTATTGAAATCGGAACAGGAGATGCGAACATGTCGGAGAAAATACGCGTAGCCGTAGCGGGAGCAACCGGCCGGATGGGCCGTGAAGTGGTGAAAATGGTGCTGCAGGACGAGACGCTGTCCTTATCGGCCGCCGTTGCCCGGTCCGCCGAGCCGGTGGATGCGGGGGCGATGGTCGGCCTTCCCGCCAGCGGCGTCACGGTCGGCCGCAATCTGGAGGAGGCGCTGCGGGGAGGCGGCACGGACGTGCTCGTCGACTTCACTGTTCCCCAAACGGTCTATGACAATACCAGGACCGCTATCATGCACGGCGTCAGGCCGGTCGTCGGCGCGACGGGCTTCACATCCGGGCAGATCGACGAATTGGACAAGCTGTGCGTCAGCCGGGGCATCGGCGGGCTGATCGCGCCGAACTTCTCGATCGGCGCCATTCTGATGATGAGGTTCGCGGCGGAGGCGTCGAAATATTTTCCGGATCTTGAAATTATCGAATATCACGGCGACCAGAAACTGGACGCGCCGTCCGGCACGTCGATCAAGACGGCGGAGCTGATTTCCAAGGCTCGCAAGGAGCACAGACAGGGGAATCCGCTGGAAGAGGAGACGATCGAAGGCGCGCGCGGCGGCTATTACGACGGCTTCCGCATTCACAGCGTCAGGCTGCCCGGCGTCTTCGCGCAGCAGGAGGTTATTTTCGGCGCTTTCGGGCAATCGCTCAAGATCCGCCACGATTCCTATGACCGTGCCGGTTATATGCCGGGCGTCAATACGGCGGTGAAGAAGGTAATGGGCTATACCGGACTTATTTACGGTTTCGAGCATTTGATGGACTAACCTCGCGGGCTTCGGCCGCGCAAGCCGTTCTGGCAGGCAACAGCAGCGACAGGGGGAGTACGGATGAGCAAACAAATGAAAATCGCGTTTATCGCGCATGACCGCAAAAAGGATGAGATGGTGAATTTCGTCATCGCGTACGAGCATGTGTTCAAGGACCACAAGCTGTATTCGACCGGCACGACCGGTCAGCGGATCATGGACCAGACCGGGCTCAAGATTCACCGGTTCATGTCCGGCCCGCTCGGCGGCGACCAGCAGATCGGCGCGCTCGTCGCGCAGAACGAGCTGGATCTGATTATTTTCCTCCGCGACCCGCTTATGGCGCAGCCCCATGAGCCGGATATCATCGCTTTGCTCCGGCTTTGCGACGTGCAGGGAATTCCGGTCGCGACGAACGTCGCCACGGCGGAGCTGCTGACGAACTCGCTCGGGCGCGGGGAATTCGCATGGCGCGAGCTGGTACATAAATACAAGCCCGAGGATTGGCAGCCATGAACGGCTTGGATATGCTCTGCTTCGGCGCCCACCCCGACGATGTCGAAATCGGCATGGGAGGCACGGTCGCCAAGCATGCCTCGGCCGGATTGCGGGTCGGCATATGCGACCTTACCCGTGCGGAGATGTCCTCGAACGGGACGGTGGAGGAGAGGCAAGCCGAGGCGGCGGAGGCATCGGCCGCCCTCGGGCTCGCGTCCCGCTCCTGTCTTGGGCTGCCCGACCGCGGGCTGAGCGGAACGGCCGGGCAGATCGAAGCGGTCGTCCGCGAAATCCGGGCGCACCGGCCGCGCATCGTCTTTGCGCCTTATTGGGACGATCGGCACCCGGACCATAACAGCTGCAGCCGAATCGTCGAGGAGGCGGTGTTCAATGCCAAGCTTCGCCGGTATTTGCCAGATGCTCCGCCGGTACAGGTGGAGCAGCTTGTCTTTTATTACATCAACGACGTGAAGGACGTGGGCCTGGTGGTGGACGTCACCGGCTGCTACGAGCGCAAGCGCAGGGCCCTAGCGGCGTACCGGTCGCAATTCGAGCCGGTTGCGCAAGGCTCGGACCGGGTGGCGACGCCGCTTAACCGGCGGTATGTCGAGAACGTCGAAGCGCGCGACCGTCTGCTCGGCGCTTCGCGGCAGTGGACCTATGCCGAAGGATTCATCCTGAAGCGGCCCTTCGCCGTGGAGCGGTTCTGACAAACAGGCTTCATTCCGGCATGATCAATCACTTGGACCTTTGGGGGTGCGGGCATGGCAAGACCGCTGAAAATCGGCATCACCTGCTATCCGACGCTGGGCGGTTCCGGCGTCGTGGCGACGGAGCTTGGCAAGCTGCTCGCGGAGAAAGGGCACGAAATTCATTTTATTACGCATAGCATCCCTTTCCGCCTCGGCAAATTCCAGCGCAATATTTTTTATCACGAGGTTGAAATCAACGACTATTACGTCTTTCGATATCCGCCCTATGATTTGTCGCTGGCCAGCAAAATGGCGCAGGTCGCCAAAATGCAAAATCTCGACCTGCTTCACGTCCACTATGCCGTCCCTCACGCGATTTGCGCCTATCTGGCTAAGCAGATGGTGGGCGAAGGCCTGAAGACGGTCACCACGCTGCACGGTACCGATATTACGGTGCTGGCCCAAGACGAATCGCTCAAGGATCTGATTCGGCTCGGCATTCATCAGAGCGACGCGGTTACCGCCGTCTCTCGCGATCTGATCCGGGAGACGCAGGAGCTGCTGGACATCGAGCGGCCGATCGATTTGACCTATAATTTCGTCGACAAGCGGATCTATTACCCGCGCGAGTGCACGGGGCTGAGGAGCGAATTCGCGGCGCCCGACGAGAAAATATTGATGCACATCTCCAATTTCCGTCCGGTGAAGCGGGTCGGCGACGTGGTCGATGTGTTCGCCAAGGTGAGCGAGCGGATGCCGGCCAAGCTGCTGCTGGTCGGCGAAGGGCCGGAGCTGTCGCGCATCCAGTGGAAAATCCAGGCGATGGGGTTGCAGGACCGGGTGCATTTTCTCGGCAAGCAGGATGACGTCGCCCAGGTCATTTCGGTCGCAGACCTGATGCTGCTGCCTTCGGAGAAGGAAAGCTTCGGCCTTGTCGCATTGGAAGCGATGGCTTGCGGCGTACCGACGATCGGCTCGCAGGCCGGCGGCATACCGGAGCTCGTTGCGCACGGCGAGACCGGTTACCTGGCACCGATCGGGGATACGGCGCTTATGGCCGATTACGCCATCCGTCTGCTGCGCGATCCCGTTCTTTACGGAGTCGTGAGCAAAGCCTGCCTGCAGCGGGCCAGGACGATGTTCTGCAACGATCTGATCACAACGGAGTATGAGCGCATCTATTATCGCGTCATGGGAGTCGACGCGGATATTCCGCTCCCCGTGTGTGAATAGATAGGAAACGGGAAAGGGGACGGGCGGTTTGCAGGATATGATGCGGCAGGCGGCACCCGTCCTGGGAAGATTGAACGAAGCGGGCTTCGAGGCCTATTATGTAGGCGGTTGCGTCCGCGACGCGGCCCTCGGACGTCCGGTCTCCGACGTCGACATCGCCACCTCGGCCCAGCCGGAACAGGTGGCGGCTTTGTTCGCCAGGACGCTGCCGACCGGACTTCAGCACGGCACGGTAACGGTGCTTGAGGGGGGACGCGCCTACGAGGTGACGACCTTTCGCAAGGAATCGGTTTACGAGCGGCATCGGCGCCCTTCAGAGGTGGCGTTCATCGCCGATTTGCGGGGCGATCTGCAGCGCCGGGATTTTACGATCAACGCGATGGCGATGGACATCTCCGGCGATATCGTCGACCCGTTCGGCGGCAGGGCCGATTTGCAGGACGGCATCATTCGCTGCGTCGGCGATGCGGACCTCCGCTTGCAGGAGGACGCGCTCCGTTTGCTGAGGGGCGTCCGGTTCGCTTCCGTGCTCGGTTACCGCATCGCCAAATCGACCTGGCGCGCCATCGTCCGCCACCGCAAGCTGCTCCGCCATATTGCGATGGAGCGGGTCGGCGTCGAGCTCGACAAAATGCTGGGCGGGCCTTTCCCGAATCGCGCGCTTGAGCTGCTTGAACGGAGCGGCTTATGGCGGGAGACGAAGCTCTCGCCGGTCGGGGAACGGTTCAACGTCCGCTGCCGGCGGGACGCCCAGGATTGGTCCGGGGTCGCGGACACGGATAACCGGTGGGCCGGGGTGCTGCTGGCCGCCGGCATCGCGCCCGATGCGGCGCGCTCGTGGCTCGGCGCCTTCGGGTTCGGCAAGGCGCGGGTCGGCGCCATTATGAACCGGATGGGCCTGCACAAGGAGGCCGTCGAATCGGACGAAACGGGCGAAGCTTTGCGAAGCCGCCCGTTGTGGACGGCGCTCGTCCTGCGCTATGGACGGGACGACGCCGAAGCCTGGCTGTCGCTTATCGGACAGGCTCCGGGGCTTGCAGAGGGCCTTCTGGACGAAGCAGGCGCCGCGCGTCTGGCGGAATGGACGCGCGCGATGCCCGCCGCAACGCTCAAAGAGCTGGCCGTAAACGGCCGTGACTTGAAGGCGTTGGCGGGAACCGGCAAGCAGGGGCCATGGATCAGTGCGCTGCTGAACGAGCTTCTCGCGGCGTGCGCGCGCGGCGACGTTCCGAACGAGAAACAGGCGCTGTTGTCTTCGGCCCGGACACTTCTGCGCAATGCAAAGGAGCTATCATGAGAGAGCGGTTGCTTGGATTATTGGAGGACAGCGACGACCGGTTCGTATCCGGCGAGCTGCTCAGCCGGCAGCTCGGCGTCAGCCGGACGGCGGTATGGAAGCAGATCCGCAAGCTGGAAGACGAAGGTTACACGATCGAGGCTTCAAGAAAACTCGGCTACCGGCTCAGGGGCCGGCCGGACCAGTTAACGCTGCCCGGCCTGCTCACGAAGCTGCGCACCGAAACGTTCGGGAAGCGGATCAAGCTGCTCGACGCCGTCGATTCCACACAGAACGTTGCTCAGCAGCTTGCCGAGGAGGGAGCGCCCGAGGGCACCCTCGTCATTGCCGAGCAGCAGCTGCACGGACGGGGCCGGATGGGACGTTCCTGGATTTCGCCGAAAGGCAAGGGCGTGTGGATGAGCTTCATTCTGCGTCCGTCGATCCCGCTGCCGTTCACGCCGCAGCTTACGCTGTTGGCTGCGGTGGCGCTATGCCGTTCCTTGCGCCGGTTGACCGGACTCGACATCGGCATCAAATGGCCGAACGATCTGCTCGTCGGCGGCAAAAAAATAAGCGGCATCCTGTTGGAATCGAGCGCGGAAGAGGAACGGCTCAAATATGTGATTGCAGGTGTAGGCATCAGCCTGAATCTCGATGCGTCCGATTATTCGCCGGACATGCTCGCGAAAGCCGTTTCGTTGAAGTTGGCCGCGGGCAGGCCGTTCGACAGGTCCGAAACGATCGCGGAGTTCCTGCACGAATTCGAAGAACTGTACCGCTTGTACGGACAGGCGGGCTTCGATCCGATCCGGACGCTGTGGGAGGCGCTGTCGGTATCGATCGGCAAGCCGTGCGTGCTGACGACCCCGCAGGGACTCGTCATCGAGGGAAGCCCGGTGGGCCTGGCCGAGACGGGCGCGCTTCTGGTGAAGCGCGAGGGAGGGAAGGTCGTTCCGGTGTTCTCCGCCGACATGGGGATGACGCAGGAAAGGGACCAGCCGGCCGATCGGGTACAGTGATGCACGGTCAGGACGGTTCGGGCCTGTCCGCCGGACACCTTCCTTTTTATCATACGGTTTGATATACTGAAGGAGCAATGAGGCGGTATCCGAGCGGAACCGCACTCCGTCGCCATCTTTGTCAAAGGCAATCGAATCGAATACTGCGAACGTTCGCTTGAGAAAGCGCACTCTGCTCTGAGCCGTCAAGGACCGAGACAGAAGGAAGCTTCGCATGTTGCGGAATGTTTCTTTTTGCTGATCGGAAACCTTACAGCGGCGGCTGGGAAGGTTTTTTCTGCTTTCCGCGGACAGTTGCGTTTTCCTTATGGGGTCCCCGAAAAGTAATCGAATTGAGCTACAGAGCTTCGCGTCACTTTTTGGGGATTATTTCGCGGACCACTTGGGAGGGACCATGCATGAAGCAGGCGCTTACCGTAACTAAGCTCAAAAAAATGAAACGGGACGGGGAACCGATATCCGTTCTTACCGCATATGATTACCCTTCCGCGAAGCTGGCGGAGGAGGCCGGCATCGACGTCATTCTTGTCGGCGATTCGCTGGGCAATGTGGTTCTCGGCTACGATACGACGATTCCGGTCAAGCTGGAGGACATGATCTATCATTCCCGTGCCGTCCGGCGCGGGGCGCAGGACACGTTCATCGTCACCGACCTGCCGTTCATGACGTACCGGCTGGGTGCCGACAATACGGTCCGCAACGCGGGCCGCATTATGCAGGAGGCCGGCGTGCAGGCGGTTAAGCTGGAGGGCGGCGCCGACATTGCGCACGAAGTGGAAGCGTGCGTGCGCGCAGGCATACCGGTGATGGGCCACATCGGCCTTACCCCGCAATCCGTCCATCAGATCGGCGGCTATAAGGTGCAGGGCAAGGATGATGCCGATGTCCGGCGATTGATCGATGATGCGAAGGCGCTTGAACAGGCGGGAGCGTTCGCGGTCGTCCTGGAGCTCGTTACCGACCGAGCCGCCAAGGCGGTGTCCGAGCAGCTGGCCGTACCGACAATCGGCATCGGGGCCGGAACGGGCTGCGACGGCCAGGTGCTCGTATATCATGATATTTTGCAATATGCTTCGCCTTACCGGGAGAAGCGGTTCGTCAAAACGTACGCCGATCTCGGCACGACGGTTCGCGACGCGATCGGCCGATACGTGCGGGATGTGAAGGGCCGCGAATTTCCGGAGCCCAAACATGGCTTCTCCGAGCCCGGCCAGGAGCGGCAGGGCGCGGTATACGGCGGCGGTACGGGATCGGATGCGCGAAAGGAGAACGAACGGCATGCTGACTTACACCAGCATTCGTGAGCTGCGCGAGCGGCTTCGCGAATGGCGCGAGGCCAACCCGAAAGGCAAGGTCGGGTTCGTCCCGACGATGGGCTTTCTCCACGAAGGGCATGCAAGCCTGATTGAGCGATCTCGAGGCGAGAACGGCTTGACGGTCGTCAGCGTGTTCGTCAATCCGCTGCAATTCGGGCCGAATGAAGATTTTGAACGGTATCCGCGCGATCCCGAACGGGACGCCGCCATATGCGGGCGGGCGGGCGCGGATCTGCTTTTTGCACCGGATGTGCGGGAGATGTACCCGAAGAAAACCATCACCAAAGTGCTGGTCGAGCAGCTGACCGACCGGCTGTGCGGCGCTTCGCGTCCGGGCCATTTCGACGGGGTCGGAACGGTCGTCAGCAAGCTTTTTCACATCGTGCAGCCCGACCGCGCCTATTTCGGCCTGAAGGACGCGCAGCAGGTGGCGGTCATCGAACGGATGGCGGAGGATCTGAACCTGCCGGTTGAGATCGTGCCTTGTCCGACCGTGCGCGAGCCGGACGGGCTCGCGCTCAGCTCGCGCAACGTCTACCTGACGGCGGAGCAGCGGGAGCAGGCGGTTGTGCTGAACGAGGCGCTCGGCAAAGCCGAGGAGTGGCTGGCCGAGCCCGGGATCGACGCAGCCGGGCTGCGTGAGCGGATCGTTGCCTATATCGGCCGGGCGCCTTTGGCCGTGATCGACTATGTCGAGGTATTGACTTATCCGGATTTGCAGCCGCCCGACTCCGTCGCCGCGCTGCACATCGGCCGGGGCAGCCGGATCATCGTCGCCTTGGCCGTCAAATTCGGCGGCACCCGGTTGATCGACAACCGGATTTTCGGATAAAGTAAGGGGAGGGAAACCTGTGTTCAGAACGATGATGAAATCGAAAATACACCGCGCAACCGTCACGGAAGCGAATTTGAATTATGTGGGCAGCATCACGATCGACGAGGATCTGATGGAGCTGACCGATATCTGGGCGAACGAGAAGGTGCAGGTCGTCAACAATAATAACGGCTCGCGCCTGGAGACGTACGTCATACCGGGACCGCGCGGTTCAGGCGTCATCTGCCTCAACGGCGCGGCAGCCCGTCATGCGCAGCCGGGAGATCAGGTCATCATCATTTCCTACGGCTTGATGACGGAGGAGGAGGCGCGCGGCTACAAGCCTAAGGTGGCCATTATGGACGCCGCCAACCGCCCTGTCCGGACGATGACGGAGGAGAAGCACGCGACCATCCTATAACAAGCAGCGCCGCCGGAATACGGGACGGCTTGCTTGATGTGACGCGCCGCGCCGAGTATGAAACGGCCCCGCTTGACAAAGAATGAGCATAACTCGGGCGATGGCCGCGAACGTCCCGGCCGCGCCGTGCGAGTACATTCGTGAAGGTGGGGTGCGTGCTATGCTCCAGCATGTGTTTGCCGTCTTGAACGAACTGCTTGACGACATTATGATCCGTTATCCCGGCGCCACCGACGAGCAGCGAGCACAGATGGAGGAGCAGCTCGCCGTCCTGCAATCGATGAGCGATTCGATGATCGACGGCTGGCTGCAATTGGAGGAGAAGCTGGCGGGCGCGCGGCAGTTCCGAGCGCCCGCAGATTCAGGGGAGGATCCCCTCGCCCCGGCGGCCGATTCGGAAGCGAACGCTTCAATAGGACCGCCGGACGCAAGCCATGCGATGAGCGGCGCAGATGACGGCGAAGAGGCGGAACGCAGCCTGGCCGCCGGCCAAGGTTATTTCAACCTGCTGATGTTCCGGGAGGCTGCCGCGCATTTTCGGCAAACGGTCCGTTTTTGCCCCGATTCCGTCGTTGCCCGTTTATTTTTGGCGATGTCGCACCTGCACCTGCGCGAGTGGGAGGAGGCGCAGCGCCATTTTCAGCTGATTGTCCGTTGGACCAGCCATCCGAAATGGAAGGCGCTCGGCTTGAATGCGCTCGGCTGCATTCAGGCGGTACGGGCGAACATGGAACAGGCCGAGAAATATTTCGCGCAAGCGTTCGAGGCCGACCCGACATTCGACGGGGCCGCCCGCAACCTGACGAGCTGCAGGTCGAGCGCCGGCAAGCTGTCGCTTTACTTCGGCAGCGCCGAACTCAGTTGTATGTGAGAGGATCGAACCGAATGAAATTTGCAGTATTGGATTTGGAAACGACCGGCAACAGCGGGGCCGTTGACGATATTATCCAGGTCGGAATCGTGATGCTGGACGAGGCGCTGAACGTGACGGGAACGTACGCGTCCTTCGTGCGTCCGCGCGTCCCGATTCCCCCTTTTATCACCCAATTGACCGGCATTGCGGACGGCGATGTACAGGATGCGCCCGAGCTGGATGACGTCCTTCTGGACGTTATTCCGTTGCTCGACGACGCCTTGCTTGTCGCCCATAATGTCGGTTTTGACGCGGGTTTTTTGAACAGTGCGCTCGACCGGTGCGGTTATGTGCCGTTTACCGGCCGCCGGCTCGATACGCTCGATTTGCTGCGTATCCTGTACCCTTCGCTCACATCGTATCAGCTCGGGGCCGTATCCGAAGCGTTCGCCATCGCGCACGACCGGCATCACCGGGCGGACAGCGACGCGATGGCGACCGCGATCATTTTCCGGATGTGCGTCGAGAAGCTGCGGGCACTCCCGCTTCTCACGCTTCAGCGGCTCGCCCGTTTCTTTGAAGAAGGGCAAGAGGACCTGGCATGGATCGTCAAGGACGCGCTCACGCGCAAGGAGCGGGAAACGTCGATCGACGAGGACGCATTCGCTTACTTCCGCCAATTCACGCTTAAGGTCGGCGACTGGACGGAGGAAACGCCGCCGCGCTATGACGATGCCGAAGCGGAGGAACTGCTGCTGCGAGTCGACTTCGATACGTTTCTGGAACAAGTGAAAAGCTCGTTCGAGCAGCATGTCCAGGGCTATGAAGCGCGCGAGCCGCAGAACCGGATGTTCCGGGAAGTATACGGCGCACTGGAGGACGACAAGCATTTGCTGATCGAGGCGGGCACCGGCACCGGCAAGTCTCTCGGCTATTTGATCCCCGCTCTCTACTATGGTATCCAACAAGGCAAGAAGATAGTCGTCAGCACGCATACGATCAATCTGCAGGAGCAGCTGAGGGAGCGGGACGTGCCGCTGCTTCAACGGGTGCTCCCGGTGCCGTTTAAGGCCGCCGTTTTCAAGGGCAGGGGCCATTATTTATGCCTCCGCAAGTTTGAAGGCAAAGTGAATATGCACGATTTCGCATCGCCTGGTGAGGACCGGATTACCGCCGCCCAAATGATCGTTTGGCTGGGAGAGACGGAACACGGCGATCAGGAGGAGTTGAATCTCGGCAACAGGGGCGGCGATTTCTGGGATACGGTGGCAAGCGACGCCGACTCCTGCCTGAACCGGCAATGTCCGTGGTTCAAGCGGTGCTTTTACCATCGGGCGAAGCAGGAGGCGAATCTGGCGGATGTGGTCATCACGAACCATTCGATGCTGTTCACCGACATCCGCGCCGACCATCGGTTGCTGCCCTCTTACGATCACCTGATCGTCGACGAGGCGCATCATTTGGAGGAAGTGGCCGGCAAGCATCTGGGGATGCAGCTGTCCTACTTCGGCCTTCCGCACCCGCTGCAGCGATTGTGCAAGGATGCGAGAACCGGCATGATTCATCAGCTCAAGCTGCTGCTGCTTGCCGAAGGGGACGAACGCGCGCAGGCATGGGCGGAGGCGATCGACGCGGCGGCGCCCGTGTTCGGCGAAGTTCGCGAGCATTGGGATCAGCTGTTCGATCTGTTCTTCGGGCTGACCGCCGCCGTCAAAGACGGAGCCGAACCCGGGCAGTCGGTCGTGCGGATGAAAAGCGACAAGCTGCCGGAAGGCTGGTCGTACGTGCGGACCGCGGAGGCGAACGTGTATGCGGGCCTAAACGAAATCGTAAAGGCGCTCGACAAGCTGTCCGCGGATGTGAAAGACCGGATAGACGACACCGCGATCCAGGGCCTGCTGACGGACATGAACGGAAGCGTCAAGGATCTGGCGCGAATCCGGGATGAGCTGCGGACTTTCGTCAGGCTCGATGACGGCGGTACGGTATACTGGATGGAGGCAAGCCCCGCTTACAAGGCCAAATCAGTGCATTTGTTCGCGGTGCCGGCCGACGTGAGCGGCCAATTGAAACAGTATTTCTTCGACGTCAAGCGCAGCGTCGTCATGACGTCGGCAACGTTGTCGGTGCAAAAATCGTTCCAGTATGCCTGCGAGCAGCTCGGCCTGGAAGAAGCGGGCAAAAGCGGCCGGCTCGCAACGGTGCAGCTGGAGTCGCCGTTCAATTACCGTGACCAGGCGCTCGTCGTCATTCCGCGCAACTTCCCGGGGCTGAAGGGGGCCTCGGGCGATCCGGAGTTCGTCGGCGCGCTTGTCCGCTCGCTGGCGGAAACGGCGCTCGAAACGAACGGCCGGATGCTTGTGCTGTTCACCTCATACCGCATGCTGAGGCAGGTATACGACCCGCTCAAGGAAGCGCTGGCCGCTGCCGGCATTCAGGTAATCGGCCAAGGCGTCGACAGCGGCAGCCGCAGCAAGCTGACCCGTCGGTTTCAGCAGCAGCAGTCGTCAGTTCTGCTCGGAACGAGCAGCTTCTGGGAAGGGGTGGACATTCCGGGCGACGCGCTCACCTGTCTGGCGATCGTCAGGCTTCCGTTTCAGCCTCCGAACCATCCGCTGCTTGAGGCGAAGGCGGAAATGCTGCAGCAGGAAAAGCAAAATCCGTTCATGAAGCTGTCCGTGCCGCAAGCGGTCATCCGCTTCAAGCAAGGCTTCGGACGATTGGTTAGAACCGCGCAGGACCGCGGTATCGTCCTTATTTACGATACCCGTGTTATTGAAACGTATTACGGCAAATACTTCTTGTATTCGCTGCCGGGTCCGAAGATCGAGCACATGCATCTGGACCAGATCGTGCCTCGGATCAGAGAATGGCTGGAGCCGGCGGTACAAATCGGCGAGGGGGCAGAGCGGTGAAACAGATCAAGATTTCAGAGGCGGTCGTAAGACGGCTGCCGATTTATTTGCATGTGCTGAACGAGCTGCTGCGCAGCGAGGTGCAGACGGTATCGTCGCAGGAACTCGGACAGAAGCTTGACTTGAACCCGGCGCAAATCCGCAAGGATCTCGCTTATTTCGGCGAATTCGGCCGCAAGGGAATCGGGTACGACGTTTCTTACCTGATCGAGAAAATCCGCCAGATTCTCAAGCTCGATCAACCGCTTAACGTCGGCTTGGTCGGAGCGGGCAATCTCGGGCATGCGCTGTGCAATTATAATACGTATATCAAGGACAACATGAAAATCGTCGCCGTATTCGACGCGCATCCGTCCAAGGTGGGCACCCGGATCAACTGCATGACCGTCCAGCCGATGGACGAGCTGAGGCGGACGGTCGACGAGCTGCAAATCCGCATCGGCATCATAACCGTTCCGGCCGCCGAGGCGCAGAACGTGGCGGATCGGCTGGTGCAGGCGGGCGTGGAAGGCATCTTGAACTTCGCGCCCGCGATCCTGAAGGTGCAGGGGGATGTGCGGATCCACCACGCGGATTTTACGACGGAGCTGTTGAGCTTGGCCTATTACCTGGAAAACGGAGCGGATGGCGATGAAGAAGTGGTGGATTGAGAACGGAACGTTCGTCACGATGGACGAGGCGAGCCGGGTCGTGCAGGGGCATCTGGTCGTCGAAGGCGACCGGATCGCGTATATCGGCGAAGCGCACCCGGGGAGTCTTGTCGACGGCGCCCATAAGGTGAACGGCGGCGGCCTGTTGTTCATGCCGGGTTTGATCAATACCCACGGGCATGCGGCCATGACGCTGCTGCGCGGCGTGGCGGACGACATGGTGCTGCAGGAATGGCTGGCGGCGAAAATTTGGCCGATGGAAGGCCGCTATACGGCCGAGGACGTACGTTGGGGCGCGTCGCTGGCGGCGCTCGAAATGCTGAAAAGCGGCACAACCGCCTTCGTCGACATGTACGACCATATGGATGAGGTGGCGCAGGTCGTCGAAGCGTCGGGCATGCGCGGCGTGCTGATGCGCGGTGTGATCGGGCTCTGTCCGGAGGATGTGCAGCGGGAAAAGCTGGCCGAGGCGGTGCGGTTCGCGCGCAATTGGCACGGCAAGGCAAACGGGCGAATAACGGCCGTCATGTCGCCTCACTCGCCTTATACTTGCCCGCCGGCCCTTATCGAGCAGTTCGTGCAGGCGGCCCACGACCTGGATCTGCCGCTGCATACTCACATGTCGGAAACGGCGGCCGAGGTGGAGCAAAATGTCCGCGAGTACGGTCTGCGGCCCGCCCTGCATCTCGACAAGCTCGGCTTCTTCTCCCGTCCGTCGCTGGTCGCGCATGCCGTCCACCTGACCGATGACGAGATCGTGCTTCTGGCCGAGCGGGGAGTCGGCGTCGCCCACAACCCGGCCAGCAACCTGAAGCTGGCGAGCGGCGTGGCGCGCGTGCCGGCGATGCTGGCGGCCGGCATTACGGTAGGGCTTGCCACGGACGGCGCGGCAAGCAACAACAATCTGGATATGTTCGATGAGATCCGCCTCGCGGCGCTCATCCATAAAGGCGTGTCCGGCGACCCGACCGCCGTGCCGGCGCTTGAGGCGCTTCGGATGGGCACCGTCTGCGGGGCCAAGGCGATCTGGCAGCAGGGTCGTGTCGGTATGCTGAAGGCCGGCATGAAGGCCGATTTCATCGCGCTTGATTTTGAGCAGCCGCATTTCTATCCCCACACCGATCCGGTATCCCATCTCGTATACGCCGGCAACGGGCGGGACGTCCGCCACGTCTGGGTCGACGGCGTCCAGGTGGTGGACAACCGGCGCTGCACGGGGCTCGATGAGGAGAAAATCCGGGTCGAAGCGCAGCGCTGCTACGAAAGGCTGAGCTCGGCGATATGAGGGCGAGAACCAGACGACCGGGCTTCATGACGCCGAGGCGATGGACGGTGCTGGGTATTTTGGCTCTTGTCCTCATCCTGCTGCTGCTGAATTTGTATATGCAGTGGGTTCAATCCGGTTATCGGCAGGAAGAGCAGGCAGCCGAACGGACCGCGAAAGCCGAAACCGGGCTCGCCGAAGTGACCAAGGCCGACAAATTCGTATGGGAGGAAACGGCCTGGGTGTTTCAAGGCACGGATCAAGCCGGCGAGCGCTTGTTCGTTTGGGTAACCGGGAAAGGCGCCGAGGCCGTAAAAGCCGATGACGGCTACCCGCGCGCGCAATTGAAAGCGGATGTGCTGAGGGAATTGCCCGACGCGAAATTGATTCGCATCCGACCGGGACTCGTGGACGGAAAGAAGGTTTGGGAAGTGTACTACAGCCGGGAGTTGAATGTGAAGCGGCATTATTATGCGTTTTACGGCTTTGAGGACGGCCGGAACATCGTAACTTATACGCTTCCGGTGAGAACGTCGGGGTAAAGCTGCCGACTAACTAACAGGTATCAACGGATAGGCGTCCGTCGAAACCTGTTTTTTTCTAATTACATATTCATTACAGTGTTCATACTCTGTCCAAATATGATATACTCTGATATAGCAAAAATGATGTATAATAGTTGTACACATGAAAGGATAACGGCCGTGTCCTGTTTGCGGGATGCGGTTGATCTTTGGAAAGGGGCTTACTACTGCTATGAAAAACTTGCGTCCGTTGCCCATCGTTCTGACTGCGGCCATTTCCGGTGCCGTATTGTTCGGCGGATGGTTCGCCTACGCCGAGCTTGCCGTGGAAAAGCCGCTTAAACAAACCATTGCGGCCGTCGAAGGCGTCGCGTATGCCAAGCCTGTCGTCTCGAACGACAAGGTGACGGTCGAGCTTCAGCTTGACCGCGAAGCCGATCTGAGATCGGTTTACGATCAAATTCGCAAAGAAGGCGCCTCCGCGATCGGAAGCCGTGAACTTATACTGGATATCAAGCAACAAGACGATGCCGGGCTGGAGCGGATCTGGTCCTCGGTGCTGTTCGATCTGGCACAGGCGATGGAAAACCGTCAATATGCCGAAATACCGGCGGCGGCGGACAAGCTGATGAAGGCCAATAAAGGGCTGTCCGTCGATACTGAAATGGATGAGACGAATGTCTATTTGACGCTGCGTTTGAACGATTCGGTAAAATACGTCATCCTGCCGAGAATTCCCGACAGCATGGGGGTGTGGCCGAATGCTTAAATACGCCAGGGAAATCGCCATCGGCTTCGCTCCCGTCGTTTTTGCCTTTCTGTTTTTCCGCGGGGTCAATATCGCACCGCTGCTGTTCGCAGCGGCTGTTGCCGGCTTGCTGCTGTACGCCTTGCGAGCGAAGGGCGGAAGCCTGGCGAAGGCGGCCGGCGGCCGCAAAACGGTCAGCCGTCCTCCCGCGCCGCTGTCCTTCGATGAGATCGGCGGCCAGGAGCGGGCCAAGCAGGAATTGATTGAAGCGCTCGATTTTATCGTCAAGCCGGAGGAAATCGCCAAATTCGGCATCCGTCCGTTGAAAGGGATTTTGCTAACGGGGCCTCCGGGAACCGGCAAGACGCTGCTGGCCAAAGCGGCCGCGACTTACTCGGATTCGGTGTATGTGGCGGCTTCGGGCAGCGAGTTCGTTGAGATGTATGTCGGCGTCGGCGCGAGCCGCATCCGGGAGCTGTTCAACGAAGCGCGGCAGAAAGCGCTGAAAAGCGGCAAAAACAGCGCCGTCATTTTCATCGATGAAATCGATGTGATCGGCGGTAAACGGGACGGCGGACAGCATCGGGAATACGATCAGACGTTGAACCAGCTGCTTACCGAAATGGACGGCATTCACACAAACGAAACGCCTCGCGTGCTGCTGATCGCGGCGACCAACCGGAAGGATACGCTCGACAGCGCGCTGCTGCGTCCCGGACGTTTTGACCGCCATATTGCGGTCGATCTGCCGGACAAAAAGGGACGCAGCCACATTTTATCGATCCATGCCCGCAACAAGCCGCTGGACGACCTTGTCGACTTGAACAAAATCGCCGAGGAATCGTTCAACTTCTCCGGCGCCCAGCTGGAGAGCGTCATGAATGAAGCGGCTATCTATGCGATGCGCGAGCAGAGCGAACGGATCGGGCAGCGGCATTTGTCGATGGCGATCGACAAGGTGATGATGGGCGAGAAAACGGACCGCGAGTCGACCCGGGAAGAGCGGGAGCGGATCGCGCTGCACGAGCTTGGCCATGCCATCGCCGCCGAGCGCGTCCGCCCGGGCAGCGTATCCACCGTGGCGTTGTCGCCGCGCGGACAAGCGCTCGGTTATGTTCGCCACAATCCGCAGCAGGAGCAATATTTGTATACGCGCGAGTATTTGGAAGCCCAGATTATGATCTGCCTCGGCGGAGCGGCGGCTGAAGAGCTGTTCTACGGCTCCCGCAGCACCGGCTCTCGCGGCGATTTCGACCAGGCGATGAACATCGTCCGCACGATGGCCGAATCCGGCTTGACCGAGCTCGGGATCGTCGACAACAGCATGATTACGCCCGAAGGCTGGGCGGCGGTCATGCGCAGCACGCTCGATGTGCTGATGGAACGCACGAAGGCGCTGTTGGATGAGAACCGTCCGGTATTCGAGCGCTCGCTGGATATTCTGATGAAGGAAGAGACGCTCAGCGGCGACCGTTTCCGTACGTTCCTGCAAGACGGAGAGCGCGCCCAAAGCGCTTGACGCTTTGCATTCGCTCGGTTCCGGCTCCAAGCCATTCGTTACAGAATTATGACAAGAGAAGGTTGTCCTTTCGGACGCCTTCTTTTTTGTATTCAGGGTAAGGTATAATGTAGAGGACTTTACAGCTCGTTCATACCGAATAAATGGCAAAGCAGGTGAACATCCATGACGATCCGCAAAGTCGGAGTCGTAGGCGCGGGAACAATGGGACAAGGAATCGCAGAAATGCTGGCATTCAAAGGGCTGGATGTCGAATTGGTGGAGCGCTCGCCGGAACAGGCGCAGCTGTCCTTGCAGCATATAGCGCACAGCCTTGACAAGCAGATTGAGAAATGGGCATTGACGCAGGCCGAGAAAAAGCTCGTTCTCAGCCGCATCAAGTCTGTCGATACGCTGTCCGGTCTGGAAGATTGCGAAATCGTAATCGAGACGATTACCGAGGACCTGGACATGAAAAAGGCGATTTTCGCGGAGCTTGACCGTTACTGCGGTCCGGAGGTTATTTTGGCAAGCAACACCTCCACGCTCAGCTTGACGGAGCTGGCCGGCGTCACCGGGCACCCGGAACGCGTCATCGGCATGCATTTCGTATATCCCGTCATCAAGACCAATCTGGTCGAAATCGTTCGCGGACTCAAGACTTCGGACACGACGTTCGGCAGAACGAAGCATTTCATCGAGCAGGTGATCGAGAAAAAGGGCGTCATGGTATTCGAATCGCCCGGCTTCGTCACCACGCGTCTCATTTGCTTGTTTATCAATGAGGCGCTGCACGTACTGGAGGAAGGGGTCGCTTCGGCCGAGGATATCGACAGCGCGATGCGGATCGGTTATTCGTTCCAGCACGGGCCGTTCGAGATGGCCGACCGCTTCGGGCTCGACGCGGTTCTCGCCGCACTCGAGCGCATGTTCCGAGAATACGGGGAGCTGAAATACAGGCCGTCGATCGTGCTGAAAAAGATGGTCCGCGCCGGCCATTTGGGCGTCAAGTCGGGCGTCGGCTTTTTCAAATACGATAAGGATGGGGACAGGGCATGAAAATACTCGTCATCAACGCGGGCAGTTCTTCGCTTAAATATCAGTTGTACGACATGTCGGACGAATCCGTGCTGGCCAGCGGCAGGGTGGAGCGGATCGGAATGGACTCGTCGATCGTCACCCACGAGCCGGCGGACAAGCCCGAGGTGCGGGACGTCCAGGAAATTCTCGACCACGTGACCGCCGTCAAGCGGGTCATCGACCTGCTCGTTTCGCCGCGGCACGGCGTGATCGGCTCGATGGAAGAGATCGACGCAGTCGGGCATCGCGTCGTGCACGGCGGCGAGTCATTCAAGGAATCCGTGCTGGTGACTCCGGACGTCAAGCTGGAAATCCGCAATTTGTTCGATCTCGCGCCGCTTCACAATCCGGCCCATATGATGGGGATCAACGCGGTTGAGTCGAACCTGCCGGGCGTGCCGCAGGCGGTCGTATTCGATACCGCTTTTCACCAGACGATGCCGAATGTCGCTTACTTATACCCGATTCCGATGGTGCTGTATCGCAGGCATAAGATCCGCCGCTACGGCTTTCACGGCACATCGCACAACTATGTGAGCGAGCAGGCGGCCAAGGTGCTCGGGCAGCCGCTCGAATCGTTGAAAATGATCACCTGCCATATCGGCAACGGCGCGAGCTGCACGGCCATTCTGGACGGCAAATCGGTCGATACGAGCATGGGGATGACGCCGCTCGAAGGGCTCATGATGGGGACGCGCAGCGGCGATCTCGATCCGGCTATCGTGCCGTTCACGATGAACAAGGAGGACCTGACGCTGAGCGAGGTCAACTCCATGCTGAACAAACATTCGGGTCTTCTGGCCATTTCCGGCGTCAGCAGCGACATGCGTGAAATCGTCGAAGGGATGGAGGAAGGCGATAAAAATGCGAAGCTGGCGTTCGATATGTACACGTATCGGCTTCGCAAATATATCGGGGCTTACGCGGCGGCAATGAACGGGGTGGATACGATCGTGTTCACGGCCGGCGCAGGCGAGAATTCGGTCGCTCTCCGCAAGGCGGTGTGCGACGGGCTGACGTTCCTCGGCCTCCGGCTGGATGACGAGCTCAATGCGCAGCGCTCGAAGCAGCCGCGCGTCATTTCGGCGCCGGGCTCGGCCGTTCGCGTGCTGGTCGTACCGACGAACGAGGAGCTGATCATCGCCCGGGACACGTTCCGGCTGGCGATGGCCGCGGCCGAAGTCTCGGAGTCAGCCGCCGCCGAGTGATTTCGTCCGTTATTTAGTTGTTGTTTTTATAATGGGGTTATGGCGAAGGTTGTTCGGAGAGAAGCACACTTATTCGATCCGGTTTCGCGCTGTTTTTTGGGGTGTAATCCCCAAATTGCAGCGGAGGTTGTTCGGGGGAAGAGCGACTTGTTTGTGGCC